>JADGOD010000122.1 GCA_017883125.1 Acidimicrobiales bacterium | reverse complement strand
CCCCGACGAGGTCATGGGCATAATCCGCGAGCAGGTAGCCAGCGGCGAGATGCACATGAGCGACGCAATCGACCTCCCCTCGACCCAGATGGTCTGGTGGACGCCGCGCGGCGAGAAGCAGGTGGCCTCGGGTAGGTGATCCCGGAGGATCGGGCAGGGGGCCTGATCTGCCTCGCCACGGCGGCCGGCGACTGGGTCACCGGCATCACGCTCGCCATCGATGGCGGCTGGATCCATAGCGCCCAGGGCGCGGCACAGCCCGCCCCTCGCGGAGACGGGCTGTGCCACAAGACCTGTCGGTCTGGCTCAGGCGGACTGCGCCGCCTCGTAGCGATGACGGTACTCGGCCTTGGTCGTGGTCGAGGTGTCGACGTCGGTGGCCAGGGCACGCAACGCGCCCACGGTCGCCTGCTCCTTGGGGACGTCCTTGAAGAGGTCGAGGCCGTAGAAGCGGCCGACGTTCTCGTAGGTGATCTTGTTGATCTCGTCGTCGGAGAGGCCCGCAGCCTCGAACTCGGCCATGACCATCTCGGGGCTGTTCGGCCAGGTCGAGTCCGAGTGGGGGTAGTCGCACTCCCAGGCCATCGTCTCGACACCGATCCGGTCACGGCTCTTCAGCGCCGCGGGGTCCGTGATGAAGCAGCCCAAGAAGTGCTTGCGGAAGATCTCGGTCGGCGACATGCCCTCGTGCCCGAGGTCGAGGCCGGTCCAGCGGTGGTTCGACATGTGCCGATCGAGCCGGTCGAGGAAGAACGAGATCCAGCCCACGCCACCCTCAGAGAGGCCGACCTTCAAGTCAGGGAAGCGGCGGAAGACGCCGGCGACCAGCAGGTCGGTCGCCGTGATCGTGGAGAGCTGCGGCGCCAAGATGATCAGCTGGTCCTTCGGGTAGTCCTCGGGCTGGAGGAGCAGGCCGAAGGAGATGCCGATGTGCAGGTTCATCACCATGTCGTTGTCGCAGATCGCTGCGATCAGCGGGTCCCAGTGCCCGCTCTTCATCGTGGGCAGCCCGAGGACGTAGGGGGTCTCGGGGAAGCTGACGGCGCGCACGCCCTTCTCCCCCATGCGGTTGATCTCTGCCACGGCCGCGTCGACGTCCCAGAGGTTCACGATGGCCTGGGGGAGCAGGCGGCCGGGGTAGGCGCCACACCACTCGTCGACATGCCAGTCGTTGTAGGCCGAGACGATCGCCGAGCGGAGGTCGTTGTCCTTGAGGGGGGCGAGCTGGGTGCCGCAGAAGCCGACGAAGGTCGGGAAGTTCATCGAGCCGAAGATCCCGTTTGCGTCCATGTCACGCACCCTGGCGTGCACGTCGTAGCAACCGGGCCGCATCTCGGCCACGCCCGTCGGGTCGAAGTTCCACTCCTCGTTGGGCAGCGAGACCACGGCCGAGAGCCCCGTCGTTCCGATGGCCAAGCCCTCGCACTCCCAGCGGTCCTTGCCGTCCTCGGTCTGAGACAGCTTGGGCATGCGGTCCTTGTACTTCGCCGGCGTGTGCTGGTCGAACATCTCCCGGGGTTCGATGATGTGGTCGTCGATGCTGACCAAGATCATGTCGCTGATGTCCATATCCCCACTCCTAGATCGGTAAGGCCCGTGAGCCACTCATTGTCTTGCCCGTCACCATACGCCTCTCCGCCCTGCGGCGTCACACCGGAGCAGACAAGCGCTGAGCCCGCCGGTCGAGACGTCGACAGCGGGCCCAGGGCGGGTCATCAGAGCGGGAACAGCGAAGGCAGCCGGCGATCCCCGAGCAGGTCCTCGCCGAGCTGGCGGGTCAGGCTGCTGCTCGCCCCGAGGAGCTGGTCGAGGACCATCACCCGGCGAAGGTAGCGGTGGTAGGGATGCTCGGCGGTGAAGCCCATGCCGGCAAGCACCTGCTGGCAGTGGCCGGCTGCGGTGCGGGCCGATCGCCCGGCGAAGGCCTTGGCCATCGAGGCCGTCAGCGGCGTCCCGTCCTCCCACGCCGCGGCGAGCAGTCCGTCGGCGGCCTCGATGGCGACCAGCGAGTCGGACAGCCGGTGGCGAACGGCCTGGAACGAGCCGATGGGACGTCCGAACTGGACGCGCTCGAGCGCGTGGCTCCGGGCGAGCTCCAGCATCGCCCTCCCCGCTCCGACCAGCTCATGACCGAGGGCGAGGCTCCCTTGGGCCACGGCGGCGCTCCAGTCGGCCGCGCCAAGCTCTGACGCATGGCTCCCGAGGGGGATCGTGCCGCTGAGCTCGGACAGCCCCAGCGCAGGATCGAGGCCCTCGATGGGCCGGACCTCGAGCTCGGCCTTTGCAACGTTGAGGGCGACGCAGCCACCGCTCGCGTCGCGTGCCACCACCACGACGGCATCGCGGTGGTGGAGGCTGCTACCGGCCAGGCCCCGGATGACGCACGCGCCATCCTGCAGCTGGCCGGGCGGATCGGTTCGACCGAGCGGGGGCAGGAGGAGGCACGCCGCGCCCTCATCGTCAAGACCGGCAGCGGCGGTGAGGACCTGATCAAGGGCCGAGGATGTGGCGTTCTCGGCGCCGAGGAGCTCGAAGAGGACCGCCACGGCCGTCTGGGGCTCGATCGAGAGCGCGTCGCGCCAGCCCAGCGCTTCCAACGCCTCGTCGAGCCCAGGCCCTTCGTGATCAGCCAGGGCATGGCGCAGGCTGCGCTCGAACAGCTCGAGATCAGCGGCGTCCATCAGCGGTCGCTCCCGAGCTCGAGCAGCCGCCGGGCGACGATGTTGCGTTGGATCTCGATGGTCCCCCCGTAGATGGTCGAAGCGCGCGAGTAGAGGAACTCGGCGCGCCAGCGCCTGCTCTGCGCGTCGTCGCCGATCGTCACCGCTGAGGCGAGCCCCTCGGCGACGAGGTCGAAGACCGCCTGCTCCGCCGTCGACACCAGCAGCTTGTCTATGGAGGTCTCGGAACCGAGCGTCTCCCCCATGGCCAGCCGGCGCTGGGTCGCCCTCGAGCGCGCCCTGAAGGCGTAGAGGAGCTGGGCCACCTCTCCGACCCGTCGGGGGTCGAGGGCCTCGGGATCGACCGTGGACAGGAGCTGCCCGAAGCGCCGGTGCAAGAAGGCACCGCGATGCCAGAGCGACGTGCTCCGCTCGTAGGGGAGCAGGTCCATCGCGATCGACCAGCCGCGGTCCCGCTCGCCGAGGGTGCGATCGAAGGGAACGAGGACGTCGTCGAAGAAGACCTCGGAGAACTCCTCCAGGCCGTGCATCGTCTCGAGGGGCCGGACGCTGATCCCGGCTGAGTCCATGTCGACGAAGAGCGCTGTGATACCCCGGTGTGCCGAGTCCGCGTCTCCCGTGCGTGTCAGCAGGACGCAGCGCGCCGAGTACTGCGCGAGGCTCGTCCAGACCTTCTGCCCCGACACGCGCCAGCCCTCGTCGGTGGCCACGGCACGGCAGCTCAGCGCGGCGAGGTTGCTCCCGGTCCCCGGCTCGGAGAAGCCCTGGCACCAGACCTCGTCCCCGCGCAGGAGCTTTGGGACCATCTCCGCCGCGAGGGCTTCGGACGCGAAGTCGATCATCGTCGGGGCCAGCACCTCAGGCATGGAGTAGATGCCGGCCTCGATGAGGTCCCGTGCGGTCAGCACCTCGCCGAGATAGGCCCGCAGCAGGCCGGAGCCACCGAGGCCGCCGACCCGCTCGGGCCAGCCATAGCGCGACCATCCGGCGTCGTAGACGAGGCGGCGAACCTTCGCCAGCTGCGCCATCTCCTCGTCGAGGGTCCCGAGCCCGGCGTGACTCGGGGCGAGGGCTGCCTCGTGCTCGTCCAGCCACTCGTCGAGGGCTGCGCGGAACGCGTCGATCTCCATCCGTGGACCGCCTCTACGACGCTGCTACTCGGGGTCCGTGCCCGCAGGCAGCGGTCGGGTGGGATCGTGCGGCCGCCCCGAGTCCGCAACCCCGCTCTTCCTCTGGAAGGTCATCGAGCGCGTCGCCAGGCGCCAGCCGGCTGCGGTGCGCCGATAGGTGTCCGTGTACCAGCCGATCCGCATATCGTGCGTCGTCTGATCGACGAAGCAGAGCGGTACCTCGCCCTTGGCCACCTCGCCGTCGAGCTCGAGAGCGGGGGTGCCGGTGAGGAAGAGCCCCTTGGGCGCCGCCTCGACCAGCACGGGGAAGTCCGTCAGCGCGTAGGTCTCGCCGAAGGCGCTGTAGGTGCCGTCGGGGGTGAACACCTCGATCACCGCATCGACGTCGTTCTTCGTCATCCCGACCGCGTAGCGCGCGTTCAACTGCTCGATCTCGATGATGTCATCGATCTGTTCCGCCATGTCATTCCTCCTCATATCCGTGGACCACCTCGACTCAACTCGTCGCTGCACCCTCTGCCGGCTTCACCCTACAGTTGGCGCAGGAGTCATCCGAGCTCCAGGAGAACGGCGGCGACACGCCCACCTGGCGGGCCGTCCCAAGGATGGTCGTGCCCGGCTGGGCTTTGCCGCCCTCCGCTGCCAGCTACTGGATCGGCTCGTCGCCGATGAGCGACGTCCGGTGCATGTCCCGACCGGATGCAGGGTCGTAGGGGGCAGCGCGGTGCAGAACGCCGCGGTTGTCCCAGATGACCAGGTCACCCATGCTCCACTCGTGGACGTACACGCGCTCGGGCCGGGTCGAACGCTCCAAGAGCTCGACCAGCAGGGCCTCGCCCTCCTCGCGGTCCATGCCCTCCACGTGCGAGGCAGTTGCACCGAGCACGAGCGAGCACCGTCCCGTGTGGTGGTGCCAGACCAGCGGATGCGCCTTTTCGGGCGTCCGCTGCCGCCAGAAAGCCCGCTCCTCGTCAGTGGCGTCCGGCTTCGCAAGGAGCTGCGCGTGCTCGAAGCTGTGGATGACGCGCAACTGGCCGTAGCGCTCCTTCTCCTCGTCGCTGAGATCGTCATAGGCGGCGTAACAGCTGGCGAACTCCGTCTCCCCGCCGGTGGCGGAGAGGACGTGCGCGCTCAGCAGCGTCGCCTTCGACGGGACGTCGTCGGTCGCCCCGTCGATGTGCCACAGAAAGGCGCCCTTGAGGTACTCCGCCGACGCGTTCAGGTTCGGATCGAGGGTGATCCGGTAGATCGGCGGCGCCTCGCCTGACGGCGCGCCGTCGGCCTCGTTCAGCTTCTGGCTGAAGGCCCGCTGGGTCTCGTCGTCGATGTTGAGCTCGCGGAAGACGAGGACACCGTTCTCCTCAAGGGTCTTGAGGCACCAGGCCGGTAGCGCCTCGTCGCTGAGGATCCGGTCCTGGTCGACGCCCAAAACCTCTGCACCCACCGTCTCCGAAAGCTTCTTCGCTGTAACTTCGCTCATGTGTTCACCTCCGTCCAAGGGGACCGCCCATCGAGTTCGGGACGGTCCTCGAGGTACCTAGACACCCTTGTAGATCTGGCCGTCCTTCATGACGAAGCAGACGTCCTCGACGAGCGTGATGTCCCGCGAGGGATCGCCGGGCACCGCGATGATGTCGGCCAGCAGCCCTGCCTCGAGGCGACCGCGGTCGTCCGCCTGGATGAGCTCCGCGCTCGTGATCGTGGCGGCCTGGAGCGCCTGCATCGGCGTCATGCCCCGATCGACCAGCGCCCAGAGTTCCTTGGCCCCGGCGCCGTGGGGGATCGCCGGCGCGTCGGTGCCGGTGCAGATCTTCACGCCCATCTTGATGGCCTTGCCGAGCGCTGCGCGCGCCCGGGGGAACAGCTCCGCGGCCTTGGCCTGCTGTATGGGTCCGGCCTTCGAGACGTCGAGCCCCTCGGAGAGGTAGCTGGTCGCCACGAGGAAGGTCCCGTGGTCGACCATCATCTGGAGGGTCTCGTCACTGGCCAGCGAGCCATGCTCGATGCAGTCGATACCTGCCCGGATGCAGGCCCGGATGCCCGCATCGCCGTGGGCGTGAGTCGCCACTCGGACACCGGCCCGGTGGGCCTCATCGGCGATGGCGACGAGCTCCTCATCTGAGTACTGCTGCGCACCAGGAGGGCCGCTGACCGACATGATGCCGCCAGACGCAGAGACCTTGATCACCTTTGCGCCGTACTTGAGCTGGTAGCGGACGGCCTTGCGAACCTCAGCGACGCCGTCGGCCACGCCCTCCTCGACGCTCAGCGGCATGATGTGGGGGGCCAGGCCCCGGAACATGGTCGGCTCGAGGTGCCCTCCCGTGGGAGAGATGGCGTGCCCGGCCGGGACGATCCGAGGACCCTCCACGAAGCCGGCGTCGATCGCCCGCATCAGGTCGACGTCGAGAAGGTAGCCGCCGGTCTTGACCATGAGGCCGAGGTTGCGCACCGTGGTGAAGCCGGCCATCAGGGTTGTGCGGGCGTTGTACACACCACGCAGCGAGCGGTAGACGGGGTCGTCGGTCACCCCGTGCAGCGGCAGCGGGAGTCCGGTCGGCGTCTCGGGTCCGCCGATGAGGAGGTTCACCTCCATGTCCATCAGGCCGGGGAGCAGCGTGACGTCACCGAGGTCGATCTCGGTGGCGCCGGCGGGGACCTCGGCCGGGTTGACCGCGGCGATGTGGTTGCCCTCTACGACGATCACCGCCGGCGAGAGAACCTCGCCGGCGGTGATGTCGACCCAGCGATCAGCCCGAAGGACGGTCACCGCAGAGCTCACAGTGGCGCTTCCAACCAGGCGATCACCTCTGCGGCCCCAGTGTCGGGGACGTTGGGCTGGCGCCACAGCTCGACAGAGAAGGAGATCACGATGAGCGAGAACAGCAGGTTGAGCAGGTTCAACGCGTCATCGGGCAGGTCGTGGATGTCGAGCTTGTCCAGGTACTCCCTGGCCGCATCGAGCCGCGGGAGGGCAGCGTCGTAGAAGGCCTGCAGCTCGTCCATCTCGCTTGACATGCGCTTCGCGAAGCGCTCCGTCTCCGTGGCCAGGCACCAGTCCTGGGCGAAGGGCTCAAGGTCCGAGAACTCGCTCGGCAGCAGTGCGGTGGTAGCAGTCATCAGTTCTTCGCCTCCTGGATCTCGTTCTT
>JADGOD010000121.1 GCA_017883125.1 Acidimicrobiales bacterium | reverse complement strand
GCCGCTGACTCAGCACCGACCGCCTAACGCCGTTCGCTCAGAGCGAGCGAAGGCCCCTCACTCGGCCACCACGAACTCTTGGTTCTTTCCGCCGAGCTCCATTGCCTCGTCATCGGGCTCGACCGAGATGCGCGGGAGGATCCGGTCGAGCCACCGGGGGAACCACCAGTTGGAGCGTCCCAGCATCTGCATCACCGACGGGACGAGGGCCATTCGCACGAAGACCGCGTCGACCATGATGCCGGCAGCGAGGCCGACCCCGAACTCCTTGATGACGAGCTGGCCGCCGAGGATGAACGAGGCGAACACCAGGATCATGATCAGCCCCGCGGCGGTGATGGTCTTGCCGGTTGCGGCGAGGCCGTTGCGCACCGCAAGGGAGTTGTCCTTGGTGCGCAGCCACTCCTCGTGGATCCGGGTCAGCAGGAAGACCTCGTAGTCCATCGAGAGACCGAAGAGGATGGCGAACATCATGACGGGGATGAAGGCCTCTATGGGCCCCGTCCGGCTCACACCAAAGAACGATCCGAAGATCCCGTGCTGGAAGACGGCCGTCATCACGCCGAACGCCGCCGCGATCGAGAGCAGGTTCATCACCGCCGCCGTCAGAGGGATGACGAGGCTTCTGAAGACCATGGTCATGAGCAGGAAGGAGAAGAGAAGGACGATGCCGATGAACAGCGGCAGCTTGCTCGCCAGGGTGTCGGCGAAGTCGACCATCCCCGCTGTCGCTCCGCCCACCATCACCTTGATGTTCGTCCCGTGCAGCGCTGCCGGCAGCGTCGTGCTTCGCAGCGTGTTGATCAGGGCGCTTGTCTCGGCTGCCTGCGGTGACGTGGTGGGTTCCACTGACACCAGGACGACAGAGGACCCACCCTTCATCGGGATCACCGTCGGTGCACCGACCGAGGCGACCCCTGGGACGTCGGCCGCCTTGGTGATCGCCTTCTCCACCGCAGCCTGCTGTTCGGGGGAGTTCGTCTTCGCCACCAGCTGGAGAGGTCCGTTGAACCCGGGACCGAAGCCCTTCGCCAGCGTGTCGAAGGCCTGCCGCGTGGTCGTCGAGGGTGGATCGTTGCCGAGGTCTGCGGACCCGAGCCGGATCCCGATGAAGGGAAGCGCCAGGATCGCGACGACGAGGAGAGCGACGAGAGCGGGGATCAACGGGTGGCGGCGCATGAAATCAGCCCACTTGGGCCAAAAGCCGACCTTGCCCAACCCGACGATGCGCGGGCCCTCGTTCGCCAGCTTCTTCTTCTGGCGCCGACTCAGCACCTTGGGGCCGATGAACCCGAGGAGTGCCGGGAGCAAGGTCAGGGCCGCGATCATGGTGAACGCCACCCCGATCGCGGCAGCGACCGCCATCCCGAACAGGAACCCGACGTTCAACGCGAACATCCCAAGGAGGGCGACGCAGACGATTATCCCGGCGAAGAGCACGGCCCGGCCCGACGTGTCGACGGCCGTCACGATCGACGATTCGACATCACGTCCGGCGATCAGCCCCTGGCGGTGACGCGAGACGATGAAGAGGGCATAGTCCACGCCCACACCAAGTCCGATCAAGAGGACCAGCTGGTCCGAGACCGTCGGTATCGTCAGGAGGTGGCTCAACAGCCCGATCACCCCAACTGCCGTGCCGAGCGACGCCAGCGCAGAGACGAGTGGAAGCGCCATCGCGAAGATGGAGCCGAACACGAGCAGGAGGACCACTCCGGCAAGCACGATGCCCAGCCAGACTCCACCCAATGACTGCGGGTTGGTCTTCTGTGCCAGAGAACCGGCGACCGCCACCGTGAGGTTCGGTCCCTTCTGACTCGTTGCCTGACCGACGAACGCCTTGGCTCTCTGGGTGGACGCATCGGACTCCGAGGAGCCGAAGGTCACGTCGATGTAGGCGACCGTCTTGTCGGCACTGACCTGGGCGGCTCCCGCTCTGGACAGCGGGGAGACGACGGATCCGACACCGGGGAAGGCGTTCAGCTTGTCGACGGTCGCCTGTATCTTGGCTGCGTTCTCGGTGGACACCACGCTCTGGCCGGCAGGTACCTCGAAGACGACCTTCTCGACATCACCGGAGATATGAGGGGCAGCGGCCTTGAGGAGGTCGGAGGCCTGCGAGGACTCCGTGGTCGGCAGCGTGAAGGAGTTCTCATACGCGGTGCCGACCAGGTTGGAGGCCATGGTGGCGCTGACGATCGCAGCGACCCACAGCACGAGCACGATGACTCGGTGCCGAACGCACCACGTCGCAAGGGATTTCATTCCGGAGAACTCCTGGGAGGACTGGCGATGGCCATAACTCCATCGGTCAAGGCGAACGCTCGAGCCTTGAAAGGGTACCCCCCTCGTCTCGCCAATAGACCGCGCCCTCCCGCGGCGGATCGTCCACTGGGAGCGTCATGACGAGGGATCTGAGGCCCCAGCCGCCAGGCCGATCTCCATGGTCTCCGGCATAGCCACGTCGAGCCCACCGCTGGGGAGTGTGGTGACGAGGGAACGGAACACCGAGGGCCTGAGCAGAGCGATGAGACCCAGGGAGACGGCGAGGAGGGCCCCGGAGATCACCGTCATGAGTCGAACACCGATCGCCTGCCCCACCGCTCCCTCGATGATGAGCCCCAACGGGTAGATCGTTCCGAGAGCCATCATGAAGAGACTCAAGACCCGTCCCCGCGACTCCTCGGGAGCGCGGAGCTGGACCACGGTGTTCAAGCCAGACAGCACGCCGATGTAGGTGCCTCCGACGAAGACGATGGCGAGCGCCGCCAGAGCCAGCGTCGGCGAGGTGCCGTAGAGGATCAGCGCCGCTGAGAAGGCGAGCACGGAGCCCACGACGACACGTCGGTGACCCACGCTCTTGGCCAGGGGGGCCAACGCCAGGGCTCCGATCACCGCACCGACCCCCTGCGCCGTCGTCAGGACCGCTGGGCCGCCTTCCTTGACGTGAAGACCGTTGATCGCCAGTGCGGAGATCAGGCCGATGAACGGCGAGCCCAGGAGAGCCACGACCGAGATCAGGAAGATGGCAGAGCGGCAACCCGGCTCCGCCATCGCGATCCTTGCCCCTTCGCGCAGCCGGGCGACCGTGCTCTCGGCGGAGTGCGGGCGCTCCCGATGGGGGATGCGCACGAAGCTCAGCGCGATGATCACCGCGGAGAAGGAGACGGCGTTGAGCCCGAACGCCGCTGCGGGTGACCAGACGACCAACACGATCCCCGCGATGGCCGGCCCGATGACCCGACCCATGTTCCACTGCGCCGAGGAGAGCGAGACCGCCGCGAGGAGGTCCTCGGTCCGGACGAGGTCAGGGAGCATCGACTGATACGCCGGGAACCCGATGGCCCCCGATGCTCCACCGAGGAACGAGAGCAGCACCAAGACCCACGTGGGGTCCAAGTGGAGACCGACGAGGACGGCGAGGACTCCCGCGCAGATCGCCTCCGCACAGGTGGTCACGATCAGCCACCGTCGGCGGTCGAAGCGGTCGGCGAGAACACCACCCAGAGGGGCGAGCAGTCCCATCGGGAGGAACCCCGCGGCCATGACCAGGGCCGTCCACAAGGCATTGTGAGTCATGATCGTGACGAGAGTTCCGAGGGCCACCGTCTGGATCCACGAACCGACGTTGGACACCAGCGCCGACGACCACACCAGAGCAAAGTTGCGCGAGGTCAACGGTCGAAACGAAGAGAACGCCACGAGCCGAGGCTACCCACCAGGGTCGAGAGCCATGACCGCCAAGGCGGCAGACCAGGGTGGCCGCTCGCCGGGAGCATCTTGGTTGACGCTCCGACCCGTGGCCCCGCTCAGGTCGGCGCCCAGCTAGCGAGCGCCTCTCGGCCAGCGTTCGATCTGCCGGGTGCTGATTGGTCAGCCCGCGCCGACGACCTTGCGATCGATGAGGTCTTCGATCGCCGCGTCGCCGTAGCCCAGCTCTGCGAGCAGGTCGCGGGTGGCGGCGCCCGCCAGCTTGCCCCCCTCGGCCTTGGTCGAAGAGCGAGAGAACCGGACGGCGGGGGCAATCCGGTCGTGCTCACCGAAGGTCGGGTGGTCCGAGGGCGCCAGGTAGCCGCTCGCCCTTCCGAACCAGTCCGAAGCCATCATCGCTTCGGGGGTCTCCGTCGTCACCGACATGCAGCCGACGTCGGCAGCGAGGAGGTCACGCTCCCACTCGTCCTTGCCACGCTGGCTGAAGACGCCCGCCAGGCACTCGGCCAGGGCATCGGCGTGCTCCCGCCGGTCGGATTCTGCGTCGAACCGAGGATCTCCGGCGAGATCTGTGTACGGAGCCAGAGACGCAGCCAGGCGCTTCCACTCCTTCTCCTGGGGTGCGGCGAGGAAGACGTAGCCATCGTTCGCTTCGTAGGTCCGGTACAGAGGCCCCGTCCCCCAGAACTCCTCGTCGGGCACGGCGGTTCCCGGCTTCCCGGGGTAGTCCACGACCTGGTCGCTCATCGCGTGGGCTGCCGTCGAGATCATCGTGGCCATCATGTTCTGGCCACCGGCGCCGCGTTCGCGTGCGAGCAGTCCGAGCAGCATGCTGTTCGCCACGCCGAGCGCCGCGAAACCATCGGCCTGAGCATTCATGTTCGTCGCACCCTGGCTCAGCCGATGGGCGGCGACCTTGATCTCGTCGAGGCTGAGACCGGGATGTTCGACCACCGAATCGCCAAGATTGGCCCTGGCGAGACCACCCGCGGCTCCGATGCTCGGAGCATAGGCAGGGCGCATTCCGTACGGACCTCCATCGCCATAGCCAGGAGCGTGGAGGTAGACGAGATCTGGGTTGATCGCTCGAAGCGTCGCCGAGTCGACCCCGGCACGTTCGGCGGCCCCGGCGCGGAACCCTTGGAGCACGATGTCAGAGCGACGTGCGAACTCGTGGATGATGGCCAGGCCTTCGGGTGTCGTCATGTCGATGCAGATGCTCTCTTTGCCCTGCATGGCCTTGGCTCCACCAGCTTCGGGGAAGGGGATAATCCCGCGGATCATGTCGCCCTCCAGGGGCTCCACCTTGATCACCCGAGCTCCGAGGTCAGCGAGCATCGTCGCTCCGTAGGGGGCGGCGAACAGCGCCGCGAGCTCGAGGACGGTCACGCCCTCGAGCGGTGCGGAGGTCTCCCCCTTCGGCGGCTTCG
>JADGOD010000120.1 GCA_017883125.1 Acidimicrobiales bacterium | reverse complement strand
TGAACGCCCACTCGAGCGTCATCTCGAACGCCTTGTCCATCGCACCGACCATCTCGGCGAGCTCGATCACCAGGGCGACCTGGAGCTGGTGCTCGAGCTCTGCGGTGGCGCGTCCGACCTCGCCGAGGACGGCCGAGGACTCGAGCCAGACGCCGTCGAATCCGACCGAGGAGAACCGGCGGGTCAGGTCGATGCCGCCCATGGGGGAGATCGTGATGCCCGGGGCGTCAGCCGGGACCAGGAACTGGGTCAGGCCCTCAGCCATCTTGGCGGCGACCAGGAGCCAGCTCGCCTCGCTGGCTGACTCGACGGGCTGCTTGCGCCCGTTGAGCTCAAAGCCGGCACCACGAGCGGTCGCCTCGAGGGTCACCGTCCCGAGCCGATCGTTGGGCGGGGGCTCGGCCGCGCACCAGCTGGCCAGCAGGTCGCCCGAGAGGATGCCGGGCAGCGTGGCCGCCTTCTGCTCGTCGGTCCCCAGCCGTGAGATCGCGCTGGCCACGACGTTGCTCGTGACGAGGGGGCCGGGGGCGGCGCTGCGCCCGAACTCGAACGCCAGCAGGGCGATGTCGGACAGCTGCCGGCCGCTGATGGTGCCGCCTCCGTCGTCTTCGCTCACCAGCAGTGACGTCCAGCCGAGCTCCGCGCCCTTCGTCCAGTAGCTGCGATCGAACCCGACCGGATCGTGGCGCCGAGCTCGCAGCTCGGTCACCGACGCCTTCTCCGCCAGATACCGCCGCGTGGTGTCGGCGAACATCTCTTGATCGCTCGTGAGCTCTAGCTCCATCCCCGGTCCCTCCCCTTCTCGCGCGAAGCGCTCGCCCTGTCCGACGGTGCTCATCTCCGGGCCCTCCGCCACCAGGCGCGTACGCACTCTATCCACCTCATCGCGCAGCAGGCGCCGGTCGCCCGCGGCATGCGATGACGCGCCGGCGTGGCTCGCCATCGAGACCATTGGAACGGTGCCGGCATCCACGCCCCTGACGCTGGGCTCAGCCGATCGGGCCTCCCCCGATGACGGCTACTTCGGGCCCTCAGGCCACTTGACCATGGAGCCCGCGTCGATCCGGATGTTGTCACCGGTGATGTTCTTCGAGTCGTCCGAGGCGAGGAAGAGCACCAGGTCGGCGACGTCCTCAGGCTCGAGCCACGGGATGGGAAGCGCCTGGAAGTGCTGCGAGGCCGGCATGAAGTCCTCTCGGGTCACCGTCTCGAGATCGGGACGGAAGAGGCCGTAGATGTAGTCATTGTGGAGCAGGGCCGTGCTGACGTTGGTGGGGTGGATGGCGTTGACCCGCACGCCGTGCGGTGAGAGGTGCAGCGCCATCTCCTCGGTGTACTTGACCAGCACCTGCTTGGAGAAGGCATAGCCGGCTCCGCCGGGGTTCGGGCCACGTGATGGGTCGCTCACGGTGTTCGGCATCAGCCCGGCTGTCGAGCCGGTGATGATGATCGAGGCGCCGTTGCCGGCCGGGAGGAGGTGCGGGACCGCCACGGCCACGGCGTGCATCACGCCGAGCAGGTCGACGTCGAGGGCGTCCTGGAAGTCGAGCGGGTTCGGGTTGGCGTCCATCGCCATGGGCATGATTCCGGCATTGGCGCAGACCGTGGTGAGCTGACCGAGCTCCTTGACGCCCTCTTCGAGGGCCGCGCGCAGCTGCTCGCGATGGCGCACGTCGGCCTTGACCGCCACGCACTTCCGCCCGTGGCTCTCGACCAGGCGCTTGGTCTCCATGAGGTCATCCCAGCTCGACATCGGGTAGAAGTTCGATGCGATGTCCTCGCAGATGTCGATGGCGATGATGTCCGCGCCCTCAGATGCCTGCTTCACTGCGTGGGCCCGGCCCTGTCCGCGGCCTGCGCCCGTGATGAACGAGACCTTGCCCTCCATGCGTCCTGTCATTGCCCCTCCTCATTCGTTGAGATCCGTCGTTCCAGTATTCATAGCCGATCCTCCGCCAAGGATCACGAGTCACGATGGCGTTCAGGTACGTCACCCAAGCGCCTCGTCACGCGTCACTTCTGGCGCCTACGGCCTCGCTTGATCAACTTCCGCCATCATCCATCACGGACCTGGACGACCACGTCGTAGAGAGAAGCCGCCGCGAGGACTCCTTCCCCGCGTTTCCTCACGTCAGAGGCAGTGACGGTGTTCCCACCACCTCCGCGAGGGGGTGTTGATGGGAGAGCGCCCCGCCTGTTCAGGGAACTCCGCCAGAAGCCGTTTGCGGCGGGGATCCTACGTCTCACCTGCGTCGATCTCAGGCCAGAGGATCCGGCGCGTACCGTGCGCTGAACCAGTGCTCAGAGGTGTCTTGAGAGCCGCGGGCAACCACACCGGCCCTCCGTGAGGACGAAGCAGTCATGCTCTCTTGTCAATCCGCCGTCGCCCGATGAATCGGCGCACGATGGCTGGGCGTACGAGCCATTCGCGCAACCGCCAGGTGCGAGTCGCCCGAATGGCCTGGAGCTCGGAACGAGCCTGTTCCGCGGCGGTTCGGGCCTCCGCTTCACCTGCTCGCGCCACCCTCGTCTCGGCATCTGAGCTCTCGAGGGAGTGCTGGAGGGCGCTCAGGAGGACCGGCAACTCATCATCGACATCCGGAGCCCAGACGGGAAACGGTGTACTCGTACGGTCCCAGTCGAGTGTGCCAGGGGCACGATGCCACCACCTCAATGCAGGATAGAACTCTGAGAAGCGCTCCTTGAGCAAGTCAGCACTGCCACGCTCCTCAAGGACCTTGGTCCCACGGGCGATGGCTTCCTCATAGAGCTGGACGAGGCGGGGGACCAGTACTCGTGGGTCGTGATGACGTTCGACCCACTCGCGGCTCCAGACGCCGAGCTCTTGGGTGGCGAGCTGCAACTCTTCGGCAAGCAGCCCTGAATCCGGTGTGATTCGCTCGGCGAGGCCGTTGTAGTTCCATTCGAGATCCCGCTCGGCGCTCTCTGGCCGACACAGGCCATCACCGCCATAGGAGCTGTAGAGCAGGACCGGACGCCCACACGCCATCCCCTCGAGCGCGCTTCGCCCGATGCCCACAACGACATCGGCATAGTTCAACTCGCTGACCAGGTCGTGTTGGCGGCGGTTCCCGCCACCGATCCGCAACGAGGCTCCGATCTTCGAGCACGCTTCGGTGAGCGCATCGCTCAGGGGACCGTCGTAATGGTTGCTGTGCAGGAAGACGTTCTGCGCCGGGCTGCGTATTGGCTGAAGAGGCGCGAAGTGTCTGAGGTCGATCAGGTTCGGAACAACCTCGATGCTCTTGCGCTCAATCCCGTCACGCACCGACATCACGTCAGCGACATAGCCAGAGACCGCCACCCAGACCTGGACGGTGTCCCGCCAGAGAGGTGGCCGCTCGACGACTGCCCGAGTGCCGTTTCCGTGCACGACGAACACCGTCGGGGTGAGTGGCCAAGCAGCCATCGCGAGGTGCCCGGCATCAAGGTGGCTGACGTGCAGCACATCGGGGGGAGGGGCATCACGGGCATCGTCCACCGTTCCAGCACCCATGGCCCGCAAATCGCCTGCAACCATCCCGAGAGTTGGTGAGAAGCATGTGACCTCGTGACCGAGGGCCAGGAGCTGCTCGGTCAGGGTGAGGACATACGTTTCCGTCCCGCCCAGCCCATCGAGCCGATGGTTGGCAACGAGGATCCTCATGAAGCCACCGTACAGAGAAACCATCGCACGTAGATCACGGCCTGGGTCCTGCGCCGCTTGGCGGAACCGGCCGATCTTCCTCGCTGCGTCGCCAAAGGCGAGATCCCTGCCAACCGTGCGCGTCAACGCGGGAT
>JADGOD010000119.1 GCA_017883125.1 Acidimicrobiales bacterium | reverse complement strand
TCGATCGTCGGAGTCAACCAACGGGACCTTCGAACCTTTGCCGTGGACCAAGAGCGCGCGGCGCGACTGATCGAGGGGTTCCCACCCGACGTCCTCGCCGTGGCCGAGTCAGGGGTGCGCGACGGGGCGGATGCCGAGGCTCTGGCCCTCGCCGGGTTCGACGCCGTGCTGGTCGGCGAGAGTCTGATCACCTCGCCGGATCGAACGGGTGCGCTCCGTGCCCTCACCGGTCACGCCGTGGCCCCCCGGAGGGTGGCCCGGAGGTGAGCATCTTCCTCAAGATCTGCGGAGTCACCAACGAAGCCGATGCGCTGTTGGCCATCGGGCTGGGTGCCAACGCCGTTGGGATGATCTTCGCCCCGTCTCCGCGTCAGGTCTCCGTGGCTACCGCCGGTGACATCGTGCGACGGCTCCCGCCCGAATCGCTCTCGATCGGCGTGTTCCGAGATGAGGCTCCCGTACGGGTGGTGGAGATCGCCAACCAGCTCGGTCTCGGGGGCGTCCAGCTCCACGGGCACGAGTCGATCGAGGAGGTCAACTACGTCTCCGAGCGCGTGCCACTGGTGATCAAGGCGTTTCCCGCCACCAGCACCGAGATCTCCCGGTTCGACGAGTACGGGGCCGACTTGATGTTGATCGACGGCCCCAACCCGGGGAGCGGCGAGCTCTTCGACTGGAGGCTGGCCGAGGGCGTGGCGAACTCCGATCGCCTCATCGTCTCCGGAGGACTCACCCCAGCGAACGTGCAGCGGGCGATCGAGCAGATCCACCCCTTCGGCGTGGACGTGGCCAGCGGGGTCGAGATGGCGCCAGGGGTGAAGGACCCACGCCTGATGAAGGCCTTCATCGAGGCGGTCCGCTCCATGGAGGACCATGGCGACGATCACCGAGACGACGAGAGCGGTCCCTTCGATTGGAGCCTTCGCTGATGACCGACGCCGTGATGGGGGACCCGGGGAGCAACGGGCGATTCGGTGACTTCGGCGGCCGGTTCGTGCCCGAGCCGTTGATGCCGGCGTGCCAGGAGCTCGAGATCGCGTTCCGGGAAGCATGGACGGACCCGACGTTCATCGATGAGTACCACACGATCCTTCGCGACTACGGGGGCCGTCCCACCCCGATCACCCGCTGCGGCAGGCTCTCCGAGGAGCTCGGGGTCGATCTGTACCTCAAGCGCGAGGACCTCGCGCACACCGGATCCCACAAGATCAACAACGTGATCGGCCAGGCGCTCCTCACCCGGCGGATGGGCAAGCAGCGGATGATCGCCGAGACCGGTGCGGGACAGCACGGGGTCGCCTCGGCGACCGCGGCGGCGCTCCTGGGCCTCGAGTGCGTCGTCTTCATGGGAGAGGTCGACACCGAGCGCCAGCAGCTCAATGTCTTCCGCATGGAGCTCCTCGGCGCCGAGGTGCGCACCGTGACCTCGGGGAGCCGGACGCTCAAGGATGCCGTCAACGAGGCCATGCGCACCTGGGTCTCTGAGGTCGAGGACACCCACTACTGCCTCGGATCAGTCATGGGCCCCCATCCGTTCCCCTGGATGGTGCGCGAGTTCCAGCGGATCATCGGCGACGAGTCGGTCCTCCAGATGTTCGAGAGCGGGGTCGGCACGCCTGACTTCGTCGTGGCGTGCGTGGGCGGGGGATCGAACGCCGCGGGGCTCTTCTCGGGGTTCGTCGACTCTCCGGCCGCTCTCGTCGGGGTGGAGGCAGCGGGGGGCGCGGCGATCAGCTCTGGATCACCCGGCGTCCTCCACGGGATGCGCTCGATGCTGATCCAGAACGACGATGGGCAGATCATCGAGGCTCACTCGATCTCCGCGGGACTCGACTACCCGGGGATCGGGCCCGAGCACGCACATCTCGCCGAGACCGGTCGGGCCCGCTACGAGACGGCGACCGATGAGGAGGTCCTCGTTGCGCTCCAGCGACTGGCCTCTCGGGAGGGGATCATCCCCGCGCTCGAGTCCGCGCATGCGTTGGCGTGGGTGATCAGAGAGGCCGGCCATGAGATCCCTCTCGGCTCCAAGGTCCTGATCAACCTCTCAGGTCGAGGTGACAAGGACGTCGCCCAGGTCCGAGCCATCTTGAGAGGCGGTGCGACGTAGATGGCGGCACCGCACCTCTCTCGTGAGCTGCCCTTGAAGGTGGCTGCCGGGAGGACCCTGCTGATCCCCTACGTCATGGCCGGTCTCGACGACCAGTGGCTTGACGTCGTCGACGCCGTGGTCGACGCTGGTGCCGATGCGGTCGAGGTCGGCCTTCCGTTCTCGGACCCGATCATCGACGGTCCGACGATCCAGGAGGCCGGGGTTCGGAGCATCGAGCGCGGGACGACGGCGGTCTCCGCTCTCGCCCAGCTGGCCCGGCGAGACTTCCCGGTACCGATCGTCGTCATGACGTACTACAACATCATCGCCCACCTGGGCCATGAGCGGTTTGCCGGACTTGCCACGAACGCGGGGGTCTCGGGTGCCATCGTCGCTGACCTGAGCCTCGAGGAGCTGGACGGCTGGGCGGCATGTGCGGATGACTCAGGCATCGACACGGTGCTCCTCGTCGCTCCGTCGACCCCTCCGGAGAGGACGCAGCGGCTCTGCGAGCGAAGCCGCGGCTTCGTCTACGCGGTGGCACGTATGGGGGTCACCGGCGAGCGTGCCGAGCTCGGGAGCGGCGTCATCGACGTCGTGTCGAAGATCCGCAGCTTCACCTCACCGCCGGTCTGTGTCGGCATCGGCGTCTCGACACCCGATCAGGCCGCCGAGGTGGGAGAGAGCGCTGACGGTGTCATCGTGGGCTCTGCGCTCATCCGACGCCTTCTCGATGGAGAGGGCCCGAACGGGGCAGCGGAGTTCGTCGGTTCGCTCCGCAGAGCGATCGACGCTTAGCTGATTCGGCCGATGACCAGGCAGCCGTTGTGGCCGCCGAAGCCGAAGGAGTTCGACAGGACGACCGGCTTCGCCAGCTCTCGGGGTGACCCGACGACGACGTCGAGGTGGATGTCGGGGTCGATGTTCTCCAGCCCGATCGTCGGTGGGATCAGACCACGATCGATGGTGATCACCGATGCAACGGCCTCAATGGCACCGGCCCCACCGAGGCTGTGACCGGTCACACCTTTCGCGGAGGTCACCGGAGGTGCGTCGTCACCGAAGACGGCGTTGATGGCACGTGACTCGGCCAAGTCGTTGAGCGGGGTCGACGTGCCGTGCGCGTTGATGTGCCCGACGTCCTTGATCGTGAGATCGGCATCGATGAGGGCGAGCTCCATGCAGCGCTGAGCCCCTGCACCGTCCTCGCGAGGGGCGGTGATGTGGAAGGCATCCGCGGTCGAGCCCGCGCCAAGGATCTCGGCGTAGATGCGAGCGCCACGTGCGGTGGCGTGCTCGAGGCTCTCGATCACCAGCGCGCCGGCTCCCTCAGCCATCACGAACCCGTCCCGGGCGACGTCGAAGGGCCGCGAGATACCGGTGGTCGACAGTGCGGTCATGTTCCGGAAGCCTGCGAAGGCGACGGGATCCAAGACTGACTCCCCACCCCCGGTCACCGCCACCTCGAGGCGACCTGAGGCGACGAGGCGGGCTGCGTAACCAATTGCGTGGGTGCCCGCCGCGCAGGCGGTGGTGATCGTCTCGGCCGGTCCGGTGAGCCCGTAACGCATGGCGACCTGTGCGCATCCGGCGTTCGGCATCATCATCGGGGCGAGGAAGGGTGTGACCCTGTCAGGGCCCTTCGTGGCCAGGACGGTGGTCTGAGCGGTCAGCGTGGTCATCCCGCCGATTCCGGTGCCGAAGATGGACCCCGCACGCTCAGGATTGGTCACTGTCAGTGCTGCGTCCTCATAGGCCTCGACCGCGGCCGCCAGGGTCAGCTGGGCGAACCGGTCGACGCGACGCACCTCTTTGGGCCCGAACCAGACGGACGGATCGAAGCCAGGGACCGTGTGATCCTCGGAGTACGAACCGGAGACCAACCCCTCGAAGAGCGTGTTGGCGCCGACGCCGCACGAGGTGACCGCGCCGATTCCCGTGATGACTACCCGATGGCCAGCGATGGGGCTGCCCGCTACCTCTCCGATGTACATCAGAGCTTGGCGGCGACCAGATCGTAGGCCTGGCCGATTGTCTCGACGCCTTCGAGATCGCTCTCGTCGACGGTGATGTCGAAGGACTCCTCAAGGGCCATCACGAGCTCGACGAGGTCGAGGCTGTCGGCGTCGAGGTCGTCGGCAAGACGAGCCTCCCGCACGATGGCCTCCGGGGCCACCTGAAGAACCTCGACCGCACAGGTCTTGAACTTCTCAAAGTTGGCGTCGCTCACTGTCCTGATCTCCTCTCAGCACGGGCTCGTGCCCGTGATCCGCACTACCGCACGGTAGCGCCTCGGGCGCTTGGAAAGAAAACTACAGCCCCATGCCGAGGCCACCGTCGATGGGAACGACGGCTCCGGTGACGTAGGACGCCTCGGGGGAGGCCAGGAAGCGCACGACGGCGGCGACCTCCTCCGGTCGGCCGAGCCGGCCGACCGGCACCTGGGCTGTGGCCTCCGTGAGGCGTGCGTCGCTCAGGGCGCTGGTCATGTCGGTCTCGATGAGCCCCGGTGCGACCACGTTGATGGTGATCCCTCGCGACGCGACCTCCCGAGCCATGGCCCGCGCCATGCCGACGAGGCCGGCCTTCGATGCGGCGTAGTTGGCCTGGCCGGGGAGGCCCATGAACGCGCCGATGGACGAGACGACGACGATCCGGCCGCTGCGCTGGCGGATCATCTTCTTCAACGCCCGCTTCATCACCCGGAAGCTCGCCGTCAGGTTCGTCTCGATGACCGTCGAGAAGTCCTCGTCGCTCATGCGCACCGCCAGCTGGTCTCGGGTGATCCCGGCGTTCGCCACCAAGACATCGATCGAGGGGTGGTTCGACTCAAGCGTGGTGAAGGCCTCGTCGACGGCGGTGGCGTCGAGAAGATCGACGGCCATGTGCACGATCCCCTCGTGCGGGCTCCCTGCTGTCCGTGACAGGCCCACCACCTGGTCGCCGTTGGCCGCGAACGCCTCGGCGCACGCGGCACCGATGCCTCGGCTCGCTCCGGTGACAATCACCAATCGCTTCTCATCGCTCATCGCTCACTCCTCCTCGTCCACGAGATCATCTGGCACTCCCACGCTCCGAGCTGTTGCGTCGGAGCGAATGCGCTTGATGAGACCGGCCAGAACTCCACCGGGTCCGATCTCGATGAAGTCGAGGGGGCTGCCGCTCAGGCCGGCAACCGACGAGGAGAACCGGACGGTGCTCGTGAGCTGCGCGGCCAGCAGCTCGACCCACTGGGATCCGCCGCGATGGGCGGTGGCGTCGACGTTGGCGACGACAGGGATCCGGCCTTCGGCGAATTCGGCGGCTTCGAGCGCCGCTCGGAGCGCGGGAAGAGCGGGGGCCATCAGGGGAGAGTGGAAGGCGCCTCCGACCTCGAGGGGGAGCACCTTTCGAAGGCCGAGATCCTTGGCGTCTGCGCGCAGAGCCTCGATGGCCGGGAAGCTGCCGGCCAGGACGGTCTGGCCTGGAGCGTTCTCGTTGGCGATGACGACGTCAGGGTGACGCTCGAGCGCGGCGGCCAGGACCTCGTCGGATGCACCCAGGACCGCAACGAGGGTTCCGGGAGCCTCCGCTGAGGCGGCGGCCATCGCCCGACCACGCTCGACCACCAGCCGTGTCGCTCCTGGGAGATCGAGGATGCCGGCGAAGTGCAGCGCGCTGTGCTCGCCGAGGCTGTGGCCGATGGCGAGGTCTGCCTCGAGGGGCGAGAGGGCGTCGGCGATCATCGCGCTCAGGGCGAAGGTGGCGAGCTGAGCGTTGTCGGTCCGAACCAGCTCCTCGAGGGGGGCGTCTTCGACGAGACGGCGGACGTCGACCGAGGAGACGTCCGAGATCTCATCGATGATCCGCGCCGAAGGGTGGTCTCGCCAGGGGAGACCCATGCCGGGGCGCAGGGAGCCCTGGCCGGGGAAGAGAGCGACGAGCACGTGATGCTCCTTTCGAGGTCTTTGTCGGAGAGTCGAGTCTGCCATGAGGCGCCAGGAGGGTGGGCCGATAGCCTGAGCGATGTGCTCGTCGCTGCGATCCAGGTCGGCTCAGGTCCTGACCCCACCGAGAACCGCCAGCAGCTCTCGTCGTGGATTTCTCGGGCTGTGAGCCAGGGTGCGGGACTCGTCGTCCTCCCTGAGGCCTCGCAGCGCTCCTTCGGATACTCCGACGACGCACTCGCTCCTGACGCCGAGGAGCTGGAGGGACCCTTCGTCGAGATGCTTCTCCGAGCCGTCGGGGACTCTGGCGCCCATGTCGTCGCAGGGATGTTCGAACGCAGTGGGGGACCGGCGCCTCCCTTCAACACGACCGTGGTCGTCGGCTCCGGGGGGGTGCTGGGTGTCTACCGCAAGCTCCACCTCTATGACGCCTTGGGGTTCAGGGAGTCGGCCGGGATCACACCCGGCCCTCTGAGCGCGGAGAGCCTCTGCGTCGTCGACGTCGACGGATGGAGGGTCGGCGTCCAGACGTGCTTCGACCTGCGATTCCCGGAGATCTCCCGAGCCTCGATCGACCACGGCGCCGAGGCGCTGGTTCTCGGAGCAGCATGGGTCCCGGGACGCCGCAAGGTCGATCAGTGGTCGACCCTTCTCGGGGCCAGGGCGATCGAGTCGACCGCCTATGTCGTCGCAGCCGCTCAGCCCGGGCCTCGCTACTGCGGGCATTCGATGATCCTCGGGCCGGAGGGCGAGCGTCTCTCAGAGGCCGCCGGGGAGGGCGACGAGCTCCTGGTGGCAGAGCTGTCGAAGGGAGACCTCGCAGCGGTTCGTGCCTCGATGCCCGTCATCGAGGCACGTCGCCTGAGGATCGAGAACCCCCAATGAAGCGTGCCCGGAGCGGGACTCGAACCCGCACGCCCGTAAGGACAGGGGCTTTTGAGGCCCCCGCGTCTGCCGATTCCGCCATCCGGGCAGCGACGTGACTCTACCGGTCCTGCAGGAGCGGGTTGGAACGCTCCGCTCCGTCGAGCTCTGGGAGGCCGAGACCACGCTGCGCGTGCCCGTCGGCACGTCTCTGGGGACGCACCTGTCGATGCCGGCCCTCTACGTGAGGGTCGTGACGGAGGAGTCCGAGGGATGGGGCGAGGTGGCGGCGATCGACGCACCCGTCGGGAGCGACCCCTCGTTGTCCGCCGTCGCCCACGCGCTCGAGAGTCGGTGGCTACCTCGGATCGTCGACGTCAGCGGCCGCGACGGTGGACGCTGTCCAGAGAGCCACGCGGTGATGCTGCTCGGGAGCTCGACCCCGATCGACCACGGCGCCGAGGCGCTGGTTCTCGGAGCAGCATGGGTCC
>JADGOD010000118.1 GCA_017883125.1 Acidimicrobiales bacterium | reverse complement strand
CCACCGAGAAGATCGGCGTCCTCGTGATGGCGTACGGCACCCCGGAGCGGCGCGAGGACGTCGAGCCGTATTACACCCGGATCCGCCATGGTCACCCCCCCACCGACGAGCAGCTGGCCGACCTCGTGCGCCGCTACGACGCCATCGGGGGGATCTCCCCGCTCGCCGAGCGCACCGCCGCCCAGGTCGCCGGGCTGTCACGAGCCCTCGAGGCGAGAGCACCTGGCCGGTTCGACGTCCGCTTCGGTGCGAAGTACACCGACCCTGACATCGAGATCGCCGCGGCGAGCTTCGCAGCCGACGGGTTCACGATCGTGGTCGCCTTGGCCCTGACCCCCCACTACGCATCGATGGGGACCGGCGAGTACCTGGCGCGCGCCGAGGCCGCCCTCGGCGACGCCGTCACCTGCGTGCCGATCCCGCAGTGGTACGACACGCCGGGCTTCGACGAGCTCATGGCGGCTCGCCTGAGCGATGCGATCTCAGGGCTCCCCGCCTCGGAGCGGGCCGATGCCCTGGTGCTCTTCACCGCCCACTCCCTCCCCCAGCGAATCCGCGAGGGCGGAGACCCCTATCCCGACCAGCTGGCGGACTCGGCAGATCGGATCGCTGCGGCCGCAGGGATCTCGAAGTTCGAGGTGGCATGGCAGAGCGCGGGCCGCACGGCGGAGCCCTGGATCGGCCCCGACATCCTCGAGGTCGTCGCCGGCCTCCCGGCGCGGGGGATCTCGTCGGTGGTGATCTGCCCCGTGGGGTTCGTGGCCGACCACCTCGAGGTGCTCTACGACGTCGACGTCGACGCAGCGGCGGTCGCCGCCACCGCCGGCGTCACGCTGGTCCGAACGGCATCGCTGAACGACGACCCGGCGTTCCTCGACGTGCTGGCTGCCCGTGTCCTGGACGTCTCGGGGTCTCCATGAGCGCCACCGACCGACCCGAGGTCATCGTCGTCGGAGCCGGCATCGCCGGGCTCGTCGCCGCCTACGAGCTCACCGGCGGCGAGAAGGGCCCCGGCGACGACACGCCGCTGGTGACCGTGATCGACGCCGCCGACTCGGTGGGCGGCAAGTTGTCCCCGATCTCCCTCGACGGCCGGATCCTCGACGCCGGTGCCGACGGCGCCCTCGCTCGCCGTGACGAGCTCATCGACCTCTGCCGGGAGATCGGCATCTCGGGGGAGCTGACCCCGGTCGCCGCCAGCGGCGCCTCGGTGTTCGCGCGCGGGCGGCTCCGGGACCTCCCGGCCGATCTCCAGCTCGGGATCCCGACCCGGTTCTCCTCCCTGCGCCGCTCCAAGGTGCTCTCCCCGCTCGGCCTCCTCCGGGTGCTCCGCGACGTGGTCATCCCGGTTCCTGCGTCCAGGGGACCCCTCCAAGACCGGGCCATCGGCGCCCTGATCTCCACCAAGCTCGGCCCCGAGGTCGTCGCAACCCTCGTCGACCCGATGATCGGCGGGATCAACGCCGGGCGGGTCTCGGAGATGAGCGCCGCCGCCATCTTCCCGCCGCTGCTCGAGGCGGCCCAGCGGCGCGGAGGCTTGATGAAGGCCCTCCGGAGGATCACCCCCGCTCCTCCCTCCGACGACCCGGAGAACCCCCCCGCCCCGGCGTTCGTCTCGATCACGCACGGCATGCACTCGCTCCCCACCCGGCTCGCCGAGATCCTGGCCGAGCGCGGGGTGCGGCTCTATCTCGGGGTCGAGGTCACCAGCCTCGACCGACGCGGCGGGACAGAGCCCGGCTGGGCCGTGAACTCGCCGACCACCACCACGCGTGCCGACGCCGTGGTCCTGGCCGTGCCCGCCGATGCGGCCGCCCGGCTGCTCGAGCCCCATGACGCCGACGCCGCCTCCCTGCTCGCTCAGATCGACTACGCCTCGGTCGCGGTGACGACGTTCGAGCTCGACGCAGGCTCCATCACGCTTCCCGAGCACGGGACCGGCGCCCTGGTACCTCCGGGGACGAAGGTGCCGAGCGGGCCCGGATCCGGCGACCGGTTCCTCACCACCGCGCTGACCTTCCTCGATCGCAAGTGGCCCCACCTCCACCGTGACGGTGCGGTGCTGCTGCGCGTCCACTCCGGCCGGATCGACGACGACCGGATCGCCGCCCTGAGCGATGACGAGCTCATCGCTCGGCTCTACGAGGAGCTCGGCGCCATCCTCCCGG
The DNA here is from genome assembly GCA_017883125.1 of Acidimicrobiales bacterium. GTDB lineage: Bacteria > Actinomycetota > Acidimicrobiia > Acidimicrobiales > RAAP-2 > CAIUMH01. The sequence continues at coordinate 11,019 of JADGOD010000118.1, read as the reverse complement.
TCTCCGGCAAGCCGCTCCGCGCCACCGTCAAGCGGTGGGACCACTCCCTGCCCCAGTACCGGGTGAACCACCTGATGCGGGTCGGCGGCATCGAGAGCGGGGTGAACCGTCTCCCACTGCTCGGGATCGCAGGTGCCGCCTACCACGGTGTCGGGGTCCCGGCCTGCATCGCGTCGGGTCGATCCGCAGGCCGCCAGCTCCTCGAGGCGGTCTCGGCCTCCACCCGATGAGCGCACCAGAGGTGATCCGCTCCAAGCGGTGGGGTCCGGTGGGCATCGGCATGCTCGGTGGGGCGGTCGCCTCCTTCGCCCTGCCTCCCTTCGGCCTGTGGCCCCTCGCCCTGCTCGGCGTCGCCTTCTTCCTCCTGGCCTGCGAGGACCACCCCGTGGGAACGAGGTCGCTCACCGGCCTCGCCTTCGGCCTCGGGCTTTTCGTCCCCGGCCTGTGGTGGGCGCAGCACTTCTCGGTCTACGGGGCGTTCCTGCTCATGATCGTCGAGGCGGCGTTCTTCGCCGCCGCCGGGGCGGCCGTCACCCCGGGCCGCGGGCGGACGCTGAGCGCCATCGGGGCCCTGACCCTGGCCGAGGCGCTCCGGGAGCGCTGGCCGCTCGGTGGCCTGCCGATCGGCGGGTTCCCCCTCGGCCAGGCCAACGGGCCGCTGATGGCCCTGGCCCGGATCGCCGGGCCGGTGGGGATCGTCCTCGGCATCACGGTGGCCGCGGCCGGCACCCGGGTCCTCGTCACGGCACTGGCCGTTCGGAACACCTCGGGCTACGACGCGGGGCGACGGTGGGTGCACGCGCTCGGCCTGCTCGGCGCCGTGACCGGTGCGGTCATCGTCGGAGTGCTCGCACCCTCAGGAGGGCCCTCTCACGGTGCGCGCTCCGCCGCCGCCGTCCAGGGCGGGGGCGCTCGGGGAACCTCGGCCCAACAGGTCGCCCCGGTGTCGGTGACCGATGCCACCCTCGCCGCCCTCGAGAAGGTCCCGGTCGGCACCGAGCTGACCGTCCTGCCCGAGGACGTCATCGGTCTCCCCGGCCCTCTGGCGGGCTCCTGGCAGCAGGACGCGCTCAAGAGCCAGGCGACCCAGCTGGCGACGACGTTGCTCGCCGGGGTGACGGCACCACGCGGGGCCAGCTCCTTCGACAACTACGTGATCGCCTACGGGTCGAACGGCCAGGTCCTCGGTCGGGTCGTCAAGGTCCACCGGGTCCCCTTCGGGGAGTACGTCCCGGCTCGCTCGTGGATCTCGAAGGTCGCGAACATCAGCGGCGTGCCTCGGGACGCCGTCGCCGGGACACGCCCCGAGATCCTGAGCACCCCGGCCGGGCGGCTCGGGGTGCTCATCAGCTTCGAGGTCTTCTTCTCCGATCGAAGCGGCGATGCCGTCGCCCACGGAGCCGATCTCCTGGTGGTGCCGACCAACACCACGTCGTATCCGAGCTCCCAGATGCCCTCCCAGGAGCTGGCCGCCGCGCGGATCCAGGCCGTCGAGCGCGGACGGGATCTCGTCCAGGCCTCGCCGACCGGCTTCAGCGCCATCATCGACAACATGGGGAACGTGCGAGCCCGCTCCGCGCTGAGCAGCCAGGCCGTGGTCAGCGGCACCGTCCAGCTGCGGGACGGCCAGACCCCCTACAGCCGCTTCGGGGACCTCCCCGTCCTCGCCCTGGCCCTCGGATGCCTGCTGGCCGGCCAGCTGAGAGGCCGGAACGGGCGACCCGAGGGCGACGGGCCCTCACCGAGCAGCGACTACTCGTAGTAGCCGGAGTGGATGTAGACGCACGGGATCCCCTCGGCGACGTACATCGCGTGGTTCTGCGGATCGTCCTCGAGGGCGAGGAGCAGCTCGAACCCCGAGGCGCGCAGGTCCTCGACCACGGCCTGCTTGAAGCCGGTGACGAAGCTGTAGTCGCCCCAGTCGCGCATGATCAGCAGGTCCCAGCGGAGCCCGTAGCGCTCGAGCCACGCCAAGGTCTGGGGCCGGACCCGCAGGGGTCGACCGGTGAGGAGCACGATCTGGAGCTCGGGGTCGAGAAGCTCCAGCAGCCGGTCGATCTCCTCGATGACCGGGTCGTCCCCACAGGCCTCGAAGAAGAGGTGCCAGTCGCGACGGCCCTGTTCGATGAAGTGCTGGCGGCCCACGGCGTCGGAGAGGACCCCGTCGATGTCGAACACCACGGCCTTGCCCGGCTCCAGGGACCCGTCCTTGAAGCGCCAGTTGCCGAAGAGTTCGGGTGAGGTCATAACCTCTGCATTCTACCGATCCCCAGGGTTTGCTCAGCGAGGCGCTCCCGAGCCGGACCGGGAGGTGACACGATAGATCCACGATGAGTGACACAACCCACCACCACGAGCCGCTCCGTCTCGAGGTTCCACTGGGCAGCCGGGTCCTCGTCAAAAGCGGCTTCCGCCTGGACGTCTCTGCCACGGAGGCCTCGACGAAGGTCTGCGCCTCCCTGGCCGCCGAGCTCGACCGCTGGCCGGGCACCGGGATGGTCATCCTCACCGGCGACCTCTTCGCCGACGCGGCCGCCACCGATGCGGCCGCCGAGGTACTCGCCAGCCATCCTGCGCTCGAGGCGGCGATCACCCGCTTCCTGGCCACTCCGGGCCGCTCCTTCCTGGTCCTCCCCGGGGCGCGGGACGCCTCGCTCGGCACCAGCGCCGGCCGGGACTCCCTCACCTCGCTCGGCGTCAAGATCCCCGGCGAGGTCCTCTTGGTCTGCGCGACCGCCGCCGGGGTCCGAGAGGTCCTCGTCACGGCGTCGAGCTCGACCGACCGGCTGACCGCCGAGCTCAACACGCTGGCGGCGCCGGAGGGACCTGAGTGGCTCGAGGGCATCGACCGGCTCGACGACCCCCGGGCCGCCAGGCGCTTCGCCACCTCCCGTGCCCTCTACCGACACCTGAGCCACCTGCTGTGGATCCCGGCCCTCGTGGCCCTCCTCGCCGCCCTGATGACCCACTTCGCGGTCTTCTCGAACCGGCTGCGGCGGATGGGCCAGGGCCGCGAGCGCCACGTCCTCTCCCGGGTGGCCACCGCCACCTGGAGAGACCGCATCTTGGTCACGCTGATCGTCATCGTGCTCGTCGAGCTCCTCGCCGGCCTCATCGCCGTCCTGCTCGCACGGCGCGTCTTCGCCAACGACTCCCTCGGGGGCTCGAGCGATCCCGAGAGGGGCCTGATCGGTGACGAGGCCGAGTCAGCGCCCCAGAACGTCGACCAGGCCATCATGGACATCGCCCGCTCGCAGGTCGCAGTGGGCCGCACCGGCGTCATCGTGGCCGATGGAGCCACCCCGTCGCTCACCCACCTCGACGCCGGCTTCCTCATCGTGCCCGGGGCCAGCACCATCGTGCTGCGCGAGCACCGCGGACGGTTCGGTCTGCCCCCCGTCTTCCTCGCCCACCGCCAGGAGACGGCGGTCCTCTTGGAGACGGGAGCCGAGCTCCACCTCCAGCTCCTCATCGCCGACGAGAAGCTCGCCTCGGAGAACCGTCTCGAGCGCCTGCTGGCCAACGACACCGTGGGAGCGACCCCACCGGTCGAGCGGGGCCTGCGGCTCGTGGCCGCCTGGCCGTTGGGTGGCTCGTGGCCGCCGCCGCTGGACCTGGCGACGACCCAGCGCCGAGGCCGGAGGATCCGACGGTTCACCGCGCTGGCCATCTTCCTCACCGGCCTCCTCGACCTCCTGGTGGCAGTGGCCCCCCCGCTGAGGGATCGGCTCCACACCGTGCTCACCTACCTGCCGCTCGGGGTGTCCCAGACGGCGGCGACCGCCGTGGCGATCACCGGCATCGCCCTCGTGATGCTCTCGAGGGGGATCCTGCGCGGGCAGCGGCGGGCCTGGCTGGTCGCCGTGACGCTGCTCGGGCTCTCGATGGTCCTCCACCTCGCCCACGAGATCAACGTCGCTGCCGTCCTGGTGACCGGCGGTGTGCTCGTCCTCCTGGTGGTCGAGCGCCGCTGGTTCGCCGCCACGACCGACCGCAGCTCGCTCTCCAGCGCGCTGCCGACGCTCGTGGTGATCGTGGTCGTCGCCATCGGGGCCGCCTTCGCCGGCGTCGAGCTGTCGAACCTCCACAAGGGGAACCTCGAGGCGTGGCCGCTGGTCCTGTTCGCCGTGACCGAGCGCCTGGTCGGGCTGTCGACCGTCGCGCTACCCGACCGGATCGAGGACTTCGTCTATCCGACGATGTTCGCCGTCGGGATCATGGTGACGATCACGCTCCTCTACCTCATCACCCGACCGGTGGTCGACCGTCGGCTCTCGTCGCGGACCCTCGGCGGTGAGCGCAAGATCGCCGAGATCAGGGCGCGGGACATCGTCAAGCGCCATGGGCGCGAGACCCTGGACTACTTCGCCCTGCGCGACGACAAGCAGTTCTTCTTCTATGGCGACTCCCTGGTGGCCTACGCCGTCTACGGCGGCGTGGCCCTCATCTCGCCCGACCCCATCGGCCCCGAGGCCGAGCGCACGCAGGTCTGGGCGGCCTTCCGAGCGTTCTGCGACTCGAACGCGTGGGGCGTCGGGGTGATCGGGGCCGCCGAGGAGTGGCTCCCGATCTACTCCGAGTCCGGCATGCGCTACGTCTACCTCGGCGACGAGGCCGTCGTCGACGTCCAGAGGTTCTCCCTCGAGGGCGGCAAGATGAAGGGGCTGCGCCAGGCCAACACCAGGCTGGCGCGCAACGGCTACACCGTCGAGTTCCTCGATCCCGCCGTCATCGACCCCGCCCGGGTCCCGGGCCTGATCGACCTGATGGGGCTCAACCGGCGCGGCGAGGGCGAGCGCGGCTTCTCGATGATGCTCGGGCGCCTCTTCGACCCGAAGGACACCGGCCTGCTGCTCACCGTGGTCTGCACCGCCGACGGGACCCCCGCCGCGATGTGCCAGTTCGTCCCCTCGCCGGCCATCAACGGCTACTCGCTCGACCTCATGCGGCGTGACCCGGGTGACCACCCCAACGGGCTCCTGGACTACACCCTGTGCCAGACGATCGAGCACCTCCAGGCCGAGGGGGCCTCGGGGCTGAGCCTCAACTTCTCCGCCTTCCGCTCCACGCTCGACGGGGAGCGGGGCGAGGGCCTCACCCAGCGGATCGAACGGTGGGGGCTCAAGAAGATCTCGGCCGTGCTGCCCATCGAGACGCTGTGGCGCTTCAACGAGAAATACATGCCCAACTGGCTGGCCCGCCACCTCGTCTACTCGGCACCCGAGTACTTCGTCCCCGTGGTCGCCGCCGCCCTGCGCGCCGAGTCGATCACCGAGATCCCGGTCCTCGGCCGCTTCCTCGCCCAGGACCCCTCCAACCGACCCGGCACGGTGGTGCCCCCCGAGCTCCTCGAGGCCATCAGCACCCCCACCTCCACCGAGATCGGCGCCTGATCAGCCCACCTCGAGCCGTCTGACGATGGCGTCGGCCAACCGCTCGGCGGCCCCCGGGGCGAGCCTCAAGAACAGCGACGGCTCGGTGAGCTCGAGCTCGATCACCACCGGGCCCTCAGGTGTCGGGAGCAGGTCGACCCGGGCGTAGAGGAGGGCGTGGTCCTCACCGGTGACCTCGAGGGCGGCGGCGAGCGCCCGTCGTGCCACCTCGAGCTCGGAGGCTGACGCCTGACGGGGACGTATCGACTCGGAGCGGAAGAGCCCAGAGCGGTCGGTCTCGCTCACCCCGAGCAGCGCCGCCTTCCCGATGGCGTGGCTCGGCGTCCCGTCGAGGATGATCACCGCCGTCTCACCGAGCGCATCGACACCCTCGAGGTACGGCTGGACCATCGACTCGAGACCCCGGATCGAGAGCGACTCGACGTGGGCGCGGGCCTCGGCGACCTCGTGGCGCTCGAAGCGGCGCGCGCCGAGCGAGCCCGCGCCGACCGTCGGCTTGACCACGAAGCGCTCGGCGTCGGGGATGACCACCTCGTCGGCGGACCTCGCATAGGTGGTGGGGATCACCGGGACACCGAGACGATCCAGGTCGTCGAGATAGCGCTTGTCGGTGTTCCACGTCACCACCGCCGCCGGGTTGCACACCGCGTGCAGCGAGCCGACCCAGGAGCGGAACCCCTCGAGGTCCTTCGTGTAGTCCCAGGTGCTCCGGATGACCACCAGATCGAAGCGGTCCCAGTCCACCGACGCATCGCTCCACACCGCGGTGGAGGCCTCGACGCCGAGCGCCTCGAGCGCTGCGGTCAGCAGCGGCTGGTCCTCGTCGGCGACCGGGTATCCCGAGCACGTCGCGATGACGACGTGGTGCACGTGCCTAGGGCAGGTAGCCGAGGGTGGCGGCGTGGGCGAGGTCGAGGATCGGCCCGGGGATGATCCCGAAGAGCACCGTGAACGCCACGCTGATCCCGATGCCGACGGCGGCGGCCCTCGGCACCTCGATGAGCTCGGTCTCGGCGAGGACGGGCTCGGTCGCCATCAGCAGCGTGGCGTTGGCCGAGACGGTGGAGGCCGGCGCGGCGGAGATCGGGAGCGCCTCGTCGTCAGCGGCCGAGCTCACCGGCGTCATCAGGAGCACGACGACCCGGAGGTAGAACGCCACGGCGATACCCGCGGTGAGCATCGCGATCACCGCCAGCGGCCAGCTCCCCGCCGCCACGACGGCAGCGACGACGCCGAGCTTGGCCAGGAAGCCGGTGGTGAACGGAGCGCCCGCCTGGGCGAGGAGCAGGACCACCAGCGCGCCGCCGAGCAGGGGCTGGCGTCGGGCCAGGCCCCGATAGCGGGACAGGTCGTGGTTGCGGTCGGCGTCGCCACCCACCAGGGTGATCACCCCGAAGGTGCCGATCGTCATGATGGCGTAGGCGAAGAGGTAGTAGAGCGACGCCGAGACGCCCCGGATCGTTGCCGCCTCCACGCCGAGCAGGATGAAGCCGGCGTGGTTGATCGACGAGTAGGCCAGCATGCGCTTGATGTCCCGCTGGACGAGGGCGACGATCGAGCCGACGAGCAGTGAGGCGACCGCCAGGGCGTAGACGATCGGCCTCCAGGTCTCGGCCTGGCTGCCGAAGGTGGAGATGAAGACCCGCAGGAGGGCGGCGAACCCACCGACCTTGGCGATGGCCGCCATGAGACCGGTGACCGGGCTGGGAGCTCCCTGGTAGACGTCCGGGGTCCAGAGGTGGAACGGGACGGCGGCGACCTTGAAGGCGAAGCCCACCAGCAGCAGGCCGAGACCGGCGAAGAGGAGCCCGGAGTGGATCAGCTGGCTCTGGGACAGGAAGCCGGCGATCTGGGTCAGGTTGGTCGAGCCGGTCGCGCCATAGGTCAGCGCAATCCCGTAGACGAAGATCGCCGAGGAGAAGCCGCCGAGGATGAAGTACTTCAGCGCCGCCTCGCCGGACTCGCGGCGCAGCGGGTTGAAGGCCACCAACACGTAGAGGGCGATCGAGAGGATCTCGAGGGCGAGGAAGACCACGATGAGGTCGTTGGCTTGGGCCATGAGGACCGCACCGGCCGACGCCACGAGGGCGAGCACGTGGTACTCAGAGGTCGAGATCTTCTCCCGGGTGAGGTACGCGTGACCGATGAGGGTGGCCAGGACGAGGGAGGAGGTCACCACGATGGCCCCGAAGACGGCAAAGCCGTCGAAGCTGATGGCGTTGGCGATGGTGGTGGTCGCCCCCAGAGTGGTGACCCGGTGCCAGCCGAGAAGGCTGGCGACGAGTGCGGCGGCAGCCGTGAGGACCGTCAGCGAGGTGGCCACGACCCGGGTCAGCCCCCCGCGGATGAGCGAGGTGGCGAGCAGGACCAGCACGGCGCCACCGAGCAGGATCATCACCGGCATGATCGACAGGTAGTCGATCTTCGGCAGGTGGATCGTGGTGACCGATGCCTTGGCAGCGAGGACGAGGGGCGTCACTTCGATCCTCCCTGAAGGGTTCCCGTTGCTCCCGATGGCGCCCCCTGGCAGAGGAGGTGCGGCGGGCAGTTGGCCACCGTGACCTCATCGAGGATCCGGTTCACGCTCGGGGTGATGCGGTTGAGCACCGGTGCGGGGAAGATCCCGAGCCCGATGATGAGCATGATCAGCGGGGCGACGACCAGGCGCTCGCCCACCGTGAGGTCGCTCACGGTGGCGTTGTCTCCCTCGGCCTTGCCGTGGAAGGTCTTCTGGTAGGCCCACAGGAGGTAGAGCGCCGAGAGGACCACGCCGAACGTGGCGACCGCCGCCCACCACTGGTGGGTCAGGAAGGTGCCGATGAGCACCAGGTACTCACCGATGAAGCCGTTCAGCCCCGGGAGGCCGATGGAGGCCATCATCACGATGGTGAACGCGGCAGCCAGCACCGGTGCGGGGCCCTGGAGCCCCTTGAGGTCGTCGGTCTGCCAGGTTCCCCGGCGCTTGGCGATGAAGCCGATGAGGAGGAAGAAGGCGGCAGTGATGATCCCGTGGTTGAGCATCATCACCACGGCACCGGTCAGCGCCTGGGTGGAGAAGGCGAAGGACCCCAGGACGATGAAGCCCATCTGCGCCAGCGAGGAGTAGGCCACCAGGCGCTTGAGGTCCTTCTGGGCGCAGGCCACGATCGCTCCGTAGAGGATCGAGACGGTCGCCAGCGTGAGCAGCACCGGAGCGACGACCTTGGACGCGTGGGGGAAGAGGGAGAGGTCGAAGCGGATGATCCCGTAGGTCCCGAGCTTGGCCAGGATGGCCGAGAGCATCATCGCCGCACCGGTGGGGGCCTCGGAGTACGTGTCGGGCGACCAGGTGTGGAACGGGAAGATCGGCGCCTTGATGGCGAAGGCGAAGGTGAAGGCGACCAGCAGCAGCATGCCGACGACACCCGAGTAGGTCGTCCCCTGCAGCGCCAGCAGCGAGAAGGTCAGGTGGTGGGTCTCGCTGGCATGGGCGAACGCCACGTAGAGGATGCCGACGAGCAGGAGCCCGGACCCGACGAAGGTGTAGACGAAGAACTTCGTCGCTGCCGCCGCCCGGTTCTTGCCGCCCCACCCGACGATGAGGAAGTACGACGGGATCAGGGTCAGCTCGAAGAAGAGGAAGAAGACGATCAGGTCCAGGCTGACGAAGCTGCCGATGCAGGCCCCTTCGAGCAGCAGGACCCACGCCGTGAAGGCCTTCGCGTTCCTCGACTCGCTGGCACCGAGCAGCACGAGCGGGGTCACCAGCGCGGTGAGGCCGATGATGAAGAGCGAGATCCCGTCGACGCCGGTCAGCCACGAGATCCCCAGGGTCGACGCCCAGGTGTGCTGGGTGACGAACTGGTAGGCGCCGTCGTGGACGTTGAAGGCGATCCCCATGGCGACGGCCAGTCCTAGGGTGACCAGGGACGAGCCCAGGGCGACCCAGCGGATCGTCGCCTTGAGGTCGTGCGGGAGCAGGGCGATGACGATGGCCGCCAGGATCGGGACGCCGAGGAGCAGCGCCACGAAGGGGAATGAGCTCGTTGAGTGAAGCAGGTGTGTCATCGGATCAGAACGCCCTCATCAGAAGGAAGGCCAGCAGCGCAGCGACGCCGGCGAGGAGCACGAGGGCATACTGGCGAAGCTGACCCGTCTGGATCTTGCGCAGCGCGGTCGCCGAGCGGACGGCGAGTCCGGCGACGCCGTTGACGGCGCCGTCGATGACCTTGACGTCGACGACCTCGGCGCTGAAGTGCGCCAGCTTCTGGCCGGGACGGCCGATGAGCGTGTCATAGAAGTCGTCCCAGTACCAGACCCGATCGAAGAACGTGAGCTCGAGCTCGGGTCTCTCTGAGCGTCCCCGCCACAGGAACCAGGCGATCAGGACACCGGCGACGGCGATCACGGCGTCGACCACGCCGAGCTCGAGCTGGAGCCCGGCGGACTGACGGGGCTCGAAGATGGCGTGGTCGAAGACGGGAACGAGGAACGTCTGGAGGTTGCGCGCGTGCATCCACGGCAGGTCGATCGCCCCGATGAGGACGGAGAAGCCAGCCAGGACCACCAGGGGGAGCCGCATCGACCACGGCGGCTCGTGCGGTGTCGCCATCGCCGGCTGCCCCTCGGGTCCGGGCTCGCTCCAGCGGGCCTGGCCGGTGAAGACCAGGTAGAACAGACGGCTCATGTAGTACGCGGTGAGCAGGGCGGTGAAGAGCCCCAGGACCCAGAGCGCGGGGTAGCGGGCGAAGACGCTGTCGAGCACGTCGCCCTTGGACCAGAACGAGCTGAACGGCGGCACGCCGGCGATCGAGAGCCAGCCGATGAGGAACGTGGCGAACGTCCACGGCATCACCTTGCGGAGCCCACCCATCCGGCCGATGTCCTGCTCATCGTGGAGGCCGTGGATCACCGATCCGGCGCCGAGGAAGAGTAGCGCCTTGTAGAAGGCGTGGCAGACCATCAGGAAGATGGCGGCGACGTAGGCGCCGGATCCCACGGCCAGCACCATGAAGCCGATCTGCGAGACGGTGGAGAAGGCCAGGACCTTCTTGATGTCCCGCTGGGCGGTGGCGATGGTGGCCGCCACGAAGGCGGTGGCTGCGCCGACGACGGCGATGACGATCCTGGCGTTGGGCGACATTCCCAGCAGCGGGTTCATCCGGCAGAGCAGGTAGACCCCGGCGGTCACCATGGTGGCGGCGTGGATCAGGGCCGAGACCGGGGTCGGGCCCTCCATGGCGTCGGGGAGCCAGTTGAACAGCGGGATCTGCGCCGACTTGCCCGCTGCGGCGAGCAAGAGGGCGAGGACCGTCAGGGTGAGGATCTCCGAGCTGAACGACGAGAGGTGGGAGAAGATCGTCAGGTAATCGAGAGATCCGACGTGGGCGAAGATCAGGAACATCGCCAGGAGGAGCCCGACGTCGCCGACCCGGTTGTACATGAACGCCTTCTTCCCCGCCGATGCGGCGGAGTCCCGGTCGAAGTAGTAGCTCACGAGCCAGTAGGAGCAGACGCCCACGCCCTCCCAGCCGACGAAGGTGACCAGCAGGTTGTTGGCCAGCACCAGGACCAGCATCGAGAAGACGAACAGGTTCAGGTAGACGAAGAACTTCGTGACGTCCTTGTCCCCGTGCATGTAGCCCGT
>JADGOD010000117.1 GCA_017883125.1 Acidimicrobiales bacterium | reverse complement strand
GGAGCACGGGCCAACGTCCTGATGCTGCTGGCCCGCACGGACCCCGACCGCTCAAAGGCCCATCGGGGGCTCTCCCTCTTCGTGGTCGAGAAGCAGGTCGGCGACGGCCACGGCTTCCTCTTCACCCAGGACGCCTTTGCCGAGGGCCGCAGCGACGGCAACGGTCGGATGGAGGGTCGTCCGATCGACACCATCGGATACCGCGGCATGCACTCCTATGAGATCAGCTTCGACGGCTGGTTCGTGCCCGACGCCAACCTCGTCGGCGGAGACGAGGGCCTGGGGCGTGGCTTCTACCTCCAGATGGCGGGCTTCGAGAACGGGCGGATCCAGACCGCCGCCCGGGCTATCGGCATCATGCAGGCCGCGTACGAGGCGGCCTACGCCTACGCCAGCGACCGCAAGGTCTTCGGCTCGGCGATCATCGACTACCAGCTCACCCAGGTGAAGCTCACCCGCATGGCGGTCATCATCCAGGCCTCTCGGCAGTACTCGCTCCAGGTCGCCCACCTCATGGCCAAGGGTGAGGGGTCGCTCGAGGCCTCCATGGCCAAGGCGTACGTCTGCCGGGCGGCCGAGTGGGTGACCCGAGAGGCGATGCAGATCCACGGTGGCATGGGGTACGCCGAGGAGTATGCGGTGAGCCGCTACTTCGTCGATGCGCGCGTCCTGTCGATCTTCGAGGGGGCCGACGAGACCCTCTGCCTCAAGGTGATCGCTCGCCGGCTCCTCGAGCCACGAACCTAGGTCCGTCCTCCGGCGACGACGCCGAGACCCGGCCTCGCAGCGTCGCTGCGCCCCCTCGTGTCGGCAGGGCGCCGATTCGGAGCATCAGTCAGATGAGCGCTTGAGCCCGGCTCGCTCGCCACGAGAGACGAACTTGATCGCCATCTTGCGGCTCGCCTCGTCGATCATCTCGTCACCGAACATCACCGCACCCTTGAGGTCTCCCTCGGTGGCCTGGCGGTAGGCGTCGAGGATGTCGCACGCCTTGTCGAACTGCTCCTGGGTGGGTGAGTAGACCTCGTTCATCACGCCGGCCTGGTCGGGCGTGAGGGCCCATTTGCCGTCGTAGCCGAGGACCCTGGTCCTCTGAGCGAACTCGCGGAGCGCGTCGAGCTCCCTGACCTTGAGGAACGGTCCGTCGATCACCTGGAGGCCGTTGGCCCGACCCGCCATGAGGATCTTGGAGAAGACGTAGTTGAAGTGGTCGCCGGGGTACTCGGGGATCGCCACCCCGCCGGTGAGGACCGGCATCTCCATCGAGGCGGCGAAGTCGGCCGGACCGAAGATGATCGTCTCGAGCCGAGGAGACGCCGCGCAGATCTCCTCGACGTTGATGAGGCCTCGGGTCGTCTCGATCTGGGCCTCGATGCCGATGTGGCCGACCGGGAGGCCGACGTTCTTCTCGACCTGGGTGAGCAGCAGGTCCATGGCGATGACCTCGGCCGCGTTCTGGACCTTGGGGAGCATGATCTCGTCAAGGCGCTCGCCGGCGGTGCCCACGACCTCGATGACGTCGCCGTAGGTCCACTCGGTGTCCCAGGCGTTCACTCGGACGCACAGGACGCGCTCGCCCCAGTCGAGGGTTCGGACGGCTTCGGCAACCTTCGTCCGGGCGGCGACCTTCTCAAGCGGCGCCACCGAGTCCTCGAGGTCGAGGAACGTCATGTCGGCCTCGACCGTGGGTGCCTTCTGGAGGAACCGCTCCGAGGAGCCTGGGGTCGAGAGACATGACCGACGGGGAAGGTTGCGTGAGCGTTTAGACATGGGTGAGATCTTACCAGGACCCCATCCCTGCCCCCTTAGGGAGAGGCGTTGATCAGCGCAGCTCGGCAGCGAGAAACGTCGTCGCTCGCTCCCAGAGAAGTGCCGACGCGTCGCGGTCGAAGACCTCGGGTCGATCCTCGTTGAAGAAGGCGTGACTCGACTCGGGGTAGACGTGGAGCTCCACCTCCTTGCCGAGCGCCGACAAGGTGCCAGCGAGCTCCTCGGCGGCTGCGGGGGTGAAGAAGTCGTCACGGCCGGCGCAGTGGATCTGGGTGGCCGCAGCGAGCGAGGCGTAGTCCGGATGGGCTTCGGGCCACGGGTAGACCCCGTAACAGGGGATGACGGCCCTCACGGCGTCGGGCCGCCTGGCCGCAAGCACGAGGGCCAGGCCGCCTCCCATGCAGAAGCCGAGGACCCCGACGGAGCTCCGACCGGTCCGCTCAACAAGCAGATCGACCGCACCGCTGAGATCAGCGGCCGCCTGGTCGAGCTGCATCGACATCATCGCCTTGGCCGCCTCGTCAGGCTCCTCGAGCGGGACGACCTTGCCCCCGTAGAGGTCAGGGGCCAGCGCCACGAACCCTGCGGCCGCGAGGCGATCACAGACACCCTTGATCTGGTCGATCATGCCCCACCACTCCTGGACGACCACGACTCCGGGGCCCTCCCCACTCTCGGGGGAGGCAAGGTAGCCCGCCACGCTCCGGCCTCTCGCATCCTTGAATTCAATGAGTTCGCCCATGGCCGAGACGCTATCCGAGCCGGATCTCCCGTCGGATGACGATTCGTCGATAAAGAAGAGAAGACCAGCGGCTACCTGGGGCTTCTCTTCGGACATCCCCAATCTTGCGGCTGTTTCTCACCTTGGGTTCTTGCACCGGCATGGCACCCATGCAAGACTTTCTGAATCGTGATCGACGCCCCTGGTAATTTCCGCCGAACGACGCCGTGGTCAGCCAAGAGCACCTCGGTGTTCTGCCGGACCGCCGGGCCGCTCTTGGCCCTGGTCACAGTGCTCTCGAGCGCTGTGCTCATCTCCTCGCGCCCTGCATCGGGCGATCAGCTGGCCACCGCTCAGGCTCAGGCCGCCGCCATCAAGGCCACGCTGGACCAGACCAACGCTCAGCTCGGCGCGCTGAGCCAGCGATATGACTCCGCCAAGTACCACCTCGGTCTCCTCCAGAACCAGATCCAGACGACGCAGACCGCCGTGGCCGCCGCCCAGGTCCAGGTGAACGCCGACACCCAGAAGCTCCGTGACTCGGTGATCAACGCCTACATCAACGCCGGGACCCAGGCGACGTCCAACCCGCTGTTCTCGACGAACCAGAAGAACTTCGCGGCGGCATCGGAGTACGGCCGGGTGGCCAGCGACCACCTCTCGAGCGATCTCGCCAACCTCACGAACGCCCAGGACTACCTCAAGACCCAGCAGGCCCAGCTCCAGAGCCAGGCGACCTTGGCCTCGCAAGCGACCGATTCGGCAGCCACAGCGTTCGACCAGGCGCAGTCCCTTGAGCGCAAGCAGCAAGCAGCGCTCTCGCAGGCCACCGGCCAGGTCGGTGTCCTCCTCAAGCAGCAGCAGGACGCACAGCGCAACGCACAGATCCAGGCCTTCAACTCGGCCTCGTCGGGCTCTGGCTCGGGCTCTGGCTCTGGCTCTGGCTCTGGCTCTGGCTCTGGCTCTGGCAACCGTCCCGCTCCTCCCCCGTCTCCCGGTGCTGGCGGTGCGGTCGCCGCAGCGCAATCGCAGCTCGGGACGCCGTACGTGTGGGGCGGCTCCCAGCCCGGCGGCTTCGACTGCTCCGGACTCACCATGTGGGCCTGGGGACAAGCAGGCGTGAACCTCCCCCACTACTCGGGAGCCCAGATGGCCGACACCGCACCGGTCCCCTTCAGCGCCATCCAGCCGGGGGACTTGATCTTCTACGGCCCAGGTGGCAGCGATCACGTCGCGATGTACATAGGCGGCGGCATGATGGTCGAAGCACCGCACACCGGTGCGTTCGTCTCGGACGATCCGGTGCGGATGGACTTCGCCGGCATCGGCCGACCCGGCTGATCCGGGGCCTCTCTCTCCGTTCTGCGGCGTAGCGAATCGCCATGAAGCCGATCCCTACCTCGTTCCACCTCGGTCCCCTCCAGATACACACCTACGGGATCGGCCTGGCGCTCACCTTCTGGTTCGCCTACGTGTACTTCGAGCATCGGCTCGCCAAGCGGGGGTACGCCACCGACTGGCTCTCATCGCTCTTCGTCTGGGTCATCGTCTCGGCCATCGTCGGAGCCCGTGCCATGCACGTGATCTCCAACCTCGGCTTCTACTCCTCGCACGTCTCCCAGGTCTTCGCCGTCTGGCAGGGCGGGCTCTCCTCCTTCGGCGGCCTCCTGCTCGCAGTCCCCGTGGCCATCGTGATCACCCGGCGCCGCTGCCCCGAGCTCGGGATCCTCCACGCTCTCGACATCGTGATGCCGGTCCTCCTCGCCGCGTGGGCCGTCGGCCGGCTCCTCGGTCCCCAGATGATGGTGGGGGGAGGTGGCCACCCCACCAACCAGTGGTTCGGCATGTACTACGACGGCCAGGAGGGCAAGCGGCTTCCCGTTCCCCTCTTCCAGGCCGTCGAGGACTTCTCCGTCTACCTGGTCCTGATCGTCACCGAGCGCCGACTCGGCCGAGACGAGAGCGGTCAGCCTCGAACGGGCTACCCACCGGGAATCGTGACGTCTCTAGGGATGATCCTCTGGGGCATCGAGCGGACCCTCGACGAGCGCCTCTGGCTCGGAGAGACCGGTCACCTCGGATCGCAGCTGGTCCAGATCGCCGGCGTGCTTCTGGTCGCCGGCGGAGCAGTTCTGCTGGTGATCTCGATCAGACGCTGGCAGGCGTGGAGATCCACCCAGCCATCGCTCTCGACCTAGCGACCGACGTTCACCTCAGGCGTCCAAGAGCTGGTGCCACTGCGAGGAGCCAGAGGCTGCCTCGTCAGGGCTCAGCCGGAGCGATGACTCCGGCACGCTATCGACCAGCTGACGCTGGGCGACGTAGCTGTGGCCGATGGCCTGGAACACCGCCTTGCGGTAGGTGACGAGATCCTCGGGCGCCTTGGCCAGGAAGCCGAAGAGCCCGAGGGCCACCTCGACGTCGTAGATCGACGGAGCCCGGCCGAAGAGCGAAGCCCGTCGCCCGGCCAGCAGGGCAACACCGACCTCGACGTCGTGGAACTCCTCGTTCTCCCTCAGGACGATACGGTCATGGACGCCGTGGACCAGGCTCAGGGCATAGCCCTGGTCGGGCCCCTGCGAACCGAAGCCATCGCCCGAAGGCGTGATCGGAGAGTGCACCTCAGAAGGGCGGCCTTTGACGTGCGTCGGCACCGGCTGGGCCATGCTCGCGCGGACGTTGTCGGCCTCGGTGATCGGGACGAAACTCGGTTGTGCCATGTGCTCAACCTATCGAATGGCAAGAGCCCGCTCAGACGCCCGTCGGTGTGTGGAGGAAGCCGTAGACGATCGAGTCGTACAGTGCCTGCCAGCTCGCCTCGATGATGTTCTCCGAGACCCCGATCGTCGTCCAGGACCGCTCGCCATTGTCCGAGTCGATGAGGACCCGAGTGATCGCTCCCGTCCCGAGGCCGGTGTCGAGCACCCGGACCCGGTAGTCGGTGAGGCGGATGTGCTCAAGCGCCGGGAAGTGGGACCCCATGCACTGACGCAGAGCGGCGTCGAGCGCGTTGACGGGACCGTTCCCCTCGGCGGTAGCCACGAGGCGGGCGTCCCCGACGTGGACCTTGACCGTCGCCTCGGTGGTGACGGCTCCGATCTCGTCCCCGACGTGGTCGGTGATGACTCGGAAGGACTCGACCTGGAAGAAATCGGGCTGCCACCCGGTCGCCTTCCGAAGAAGGAGCTCGAGGGAACCGTCGGCGACCTCGAAGTGGTAGCCGGCATGCTCGAGGCGCTTCAGCTCCTCGACGATCCCGCCAAGGAGAGAGCCGTCGAGCTCGATGCCGAGCTCGATCGCCTTCATCGCCAACGTGGAGCGGCCGGCGACCTCGGAGACGACGACCCGGGTGCCGTTGCCGACCAGCGAGGGGTCGACGTGCTCGTAGAGGTCCTTGGCGCGCGCTACGGCGGAGGCGTGAAGGCCGCCCTTGTGGGCGAAGACCGAGGACCCGACGTAGGGCTGCTGCGGGGCCGGTGAGAGGTTGACCAGCTCGGCGATGTGGTGAGCCACCGGCGTGAGCATCTCAAGGCGCTCCGCGGGGATCGTCCGGATGTTCAGCTTCAGCGAGAGGTCAGGGATCGCCGCGGACAGGTCGGTGTTCCCCGCTCGCTCCCCGTATCCGTTGATGCAGCCCTGGACCTGGGTGACTCCGGCGGCTACTGCGGCCAGGGAGTTGGCCACCGCCACTCCAGCGTCGTTGTGACAGTGGATGCCAAATCCCGTCGAGGTGATCGATTCCCGGACCTTGGTCACGGTGTGGGTGATGTCACCGGGGAGAGATCCACCGTTGGTGTCACAGAGGACGAGGCATTCCGCCCCGGCCTGCTCGGCTGCCGAGAGCACACGAAGAGCGAACTCCGGGTTGTGCCGATACCCGTCGAAGAAGTGCTCCGCGTCCAAGAAGACCCGCTTGTCGTTCCGGGTGAGGAACTCCACGGAGTCCGCCACCATGGCGACGGCCTCGTCGAGCGAGGTCCGGAGCGCGACGTCGACGTGACGGTCCCAGGACTTGGCGACGATGCAGACGACCTCGGTGTCCGCCTCGATCAGCGTGCGCAGTACCTCGTCGCTCTCGGTGTCCCCACCGGCGCGCCTAGTCGACCCGAACGCGACGAGTGTCGACATCGTGAGATCGAGCTCATGGCGGAACCGGCGGAAGAACTCGGTGTCCTTCGGGTTTGCACCAGGCCACCCGCCTTCGATGTAGGCGACCCCGAGGTGGTCGAGCTGCTCCGCGACGCGGATCTTGTCCTCCACGGTGAGCGACAGGCCCTCTTGCTGGCTTCCATCCCGGAGAATGGTGTCGAAGATGTCGACCTTCGTCGGAAGGTCAGGCAGGTCGTAGTGATGCGACGCCATCGAGTGACCCGCCTTCTCGGCGTAGTCATGGTCATGGTCATGCTTGTGATCATGGTCGTGGTCGTGGTCGTGATCAGACACGATCAAGCCACTTCTCGTAGCGAGGAGCCTCCCCGCGGACGGCGGCGAAGTACGCCCCTTGGATCCGCTTGGTGATCGGACCCGGCTTGCCGTCGCCGACGCTCCGGTCGTCGACCGAGGAGATCGGCACGACCTCGGCGGCGGTACCGGAGAGGAACGCCTCGTCGGCGAGGTACAGATCCGTGCGGATCAGCGACTCGAAGACGACGTCGTACCCAAGATCCTTGGCGATCTCGATGACTGAGTCCTGCGTGATCCCTTGGAGGGCACCGGCCGCCGACGGGTGAGGCGTGACGATGACGCCGTTGCGTACGACGAAGAGGTTCTCCCCGGTGCACTCCGAGACGCGGCCGTCAGGGGCCAGCATGATCGCCTCGTCGTAGCCAGCCTTGATGGCCTCGATCTTGGCGAGGGATGAGTTCACGTACATCCCCGTCGACTTGGCCGCCGTGGGCACTGCGTTGGGGCTGTGGCGCTGCCACGAGCTGATCTTCATGCGCACACCGTTGTTGATCCCCTCGTCACCGAGGTACGTCCCCCACGGCCACGCGGCGATCGAGACGTTCACTGGGCACGGCAGCGGGTTGAGGCCCATCTCTCCGTACCCGAGGTAGACGAGGGGTCGGAGGTAGCAGCCGTCGTTCAGCTCATTCTCCCGGACCACTGCCCGTGAACCCTCGACGATCTCATCGACCGTGAAGGGGATGTCGATCATGAGGATCTTGGCCGAACGGAAGAGCCGCTCGATGTGCTCCCTCAGACGGAAGACAGCCACCCCGTGGGGTGTCTTGTAGGCGCGAACGCCCTCGAAGGCTCCAGATCCGTAGTGGAGGCTGTGGGACAGGACATGGACCGTGGCTTTGTCCCAGTCGACGAGCTCGCCATCCATCCAGATGAAGCGTGTGGGGGTTATGGGCATGGGCTAGACCTTTCCTGCAATGGCGTCACCGATCTCGGTGGTCG
>JADGOD010000116.1 GCA_017883125.1 Acidimicrobiales bacterium | reverse complement strand
GCCAGGAGGGCAAGGCACAGGTCGAGCTGGCCCTGCTGCGCTATCGGCTCCCTCGGCTGCGCGGTCGAGGCGTGACCCTCTCCCAGCAGGCCGGTGGGATCGGCACCCGGGGTCCCGGTGAGACCCAGCTCGAGGTGGACCGACGCCGCCTCGTGCGTCGGATGCACAAGCTCGAGGTCGACCTGCGGAACGTCACCAAGACCCGTGCAACCCAGCGGGCCCAGCGCCGCCGCGGGCGTCGGCGCGAGGTCGCCCTGGTGGGCTACACCAACGCCGGGAAGTCCACGCTGCTGAACGCGCTGACCGATGCCGGGGCGCCGGCGGCGAACCGGCTCTTCGAGACCCTCGATCCCCGGACGCGGCAGCTCGCCCTGCCCGGCGGCGAGGTCGTCCTCGTGACCGACACGGTCGGCTTCGTCTCCAAGCTCCCCCATGAGCTCGTCGAGGCCTTCCAGTCCACGTTGGACTCGGTGCGCCTGGCGGACCTGCTGATCCATGTGGTCGACGCCAGCGCTCCTGACCCCGAGGGGCAGCACGACGCCGTGCGGACGGTGTTGCTGGAGATCGGGGCGGATCAGGTCCCTGAGATGCTCGTCATCAACAAGGCCGACCTGGCTCCCGAGGCCGCCGCCGATCTCGCCGCGCGCTTCGAGGGGGCCTGCGTGGTCTCTGCGGTCGACGGAGGAGGGATCGAGGGTCTCCTCCGCGTGCTCGGTGACCGACTCAGGACCCACGACCGGGTCGTCGAGCTCCGGATCCCCCACGACCGAGGCGACGTGGTCGCCGCCGCCCATCGAGAGGGCGAGGTGGTCGACGCGATCGAAGATGACGAGGTCACCGTGCTCCACGTGGTCCTCGATGAGGCTGGACGAGCCCAGTTCGACCCCTTCATGGTCGGGCGATGACCGAGCCGGGCTTCACGCCGCCGCCCTATCCCTACGAGAAGCTCTCGGGGATCTCTGCTCTGGCCGACGAGCACCCCGGTGGGATCGTCGACTGCTCGGTCGGCACGCCGTGCGATCCGCCGCCTCACGAGGTGATCGAGGCGCTCGGTCACTCTGGCCTCGAGCGTGGGTATCCCACCTCCCAGGGCTCGGTGGCCTATCGGGAGGCCGCCGCCTCGTGGATGAGGCGTCGCTTCGGGGTCGACGTCCCGTTGGCCACCATCGCTGCCTGCGTGGGGACCAAGGAGATGGTCGCCTCGACCGCCCACTTCCTCTCCCTGCGCCACCCGACGAAGTCCGCCGTGCTGTACCCGGCGATCTCGTACCCCACCTATGCCATGAGCGCGGTGCTCGGGGGCCTCGACGCCATCCCGGTCCCGGTCGAGGCCGGGCGGCTCTGCCTCGAGCAGGTCCCCGACGAGGTGGCGGATCGGGCGCTGATGGTGTGGTCGAACTCCCCGTCGAACCCCACCGGTGATCTCGATGACCTGGCCCGAGTGGCCGAGTGGGGACGTGCCCACGACGTCGTGGTGTTCTCTGACGAGTGCTACGCCGACTTCACCTGGTCGGGGAGGCCCCGCTCGATCCTCGAGCACGGCCTCGAAGGGGTCGTCGCTGTCCACTCGCTGTCGAAGCGGAGCAACCTCGCCGGCGTCCGGGCCGGCTTCTACGCCGGCGACCCGGCGACGGTCGAGTTCCTCCGTGTGGTCCGCCAGCACTCGGGCCTGATGGTCCCCGGACCCGTCCAGGCGGCCGGTGCGGTCGCCTACAGCGACGACGCCCACGTCGAGGTCCAGCGAGGGATCTACCTCGAGCGGCTCCGCCTGGTCTCCGACGCGCTCCGAGGCGCCGGCTACGAGGCCCCCATGCCCGAGGGGGCCTTCTACCTGTGGGTCCCGGTACCGGGTCACCTCGACGACGGATGGGAGTTCGCCGAGGAGCTCGCCCGGCGAGCGGGACTGCTGGTGAGCCCTGGTGACCTCTACGGACCAGAGGGGGCGCCCTTCGTCCGGCTGGCCGTGGTCCAGCCGACCGAGCGCCTCGAGCTCGCCCTCGAGCGGTTGGCGCACTCGGCGTAGAGGACACCGTCCCAAAGGGGCGTCGGGAGGCACCGCTACGATTAGGACATGGCCGACCTTCCCGCACAGATCACCGCCCTCTACAACGATGCCGCGTCCCTCGCTCCGGGCGACGCCGACGCCGACGCACTGGTCAGCGAGGCGATCGAGCTGCTTGATTCGGGCCAGGAGCGAGTCGCCTACGTCGATGAGGCCAGCGGCGAGGTGGTGGTCAACGAGTGGCTCAAGCAGGCGATCCTGCTCCTGTTCCGCCTTCGCTCGATAGAGACCATCGAGGCCGGACCCTTCGAGTTCGCCGACAAGATCCCCTTGAAGCGCGGGTACAAGGAGTCCGGAGTCCGAGTCGTGCCGGGCGCGTCGGCCCGGTGGGGCTCCTACCTCGCCCCCGGAGCGGTGCTGATGCCGAGCTACGTCAACATCGGCGCTCGGGTGGGGGAGCGGAGCATGGTCGACACCTGGGCGACCGTCGGCTCCTGTGCCCAGATCGGCGCCGACGTCCATCTGGCGGGTGGCGTGGGCATCGGAGGCGTCCTCGAGCCGCCGAACGCCGTTCCGGTCATCATCGAGGACCACGCGTTCATCGGAAGTCGCTGCATGGTCGTCGAAGGCGCGCGCGTCGGTCGAGGGGCGGTGCTCGGGGCGGGCACGATCCTGAACCCGTCGATCCCCGTGATCGACTCACAGACCGGCGAGGAGGTCTCCCGCGGGCACGTCCCGGACTGGTGCGTCGCCGTCGGGGCCTCGCGGCGCAAGGAGATGCTCGGGGGAGAGTTCTTCCTCCCGTGCGTCCTGATCCTCCAGCGGCTGACCGAAGGGGAGCGTCACGACAAGGCGCGGCTCAACGCCGTGCTGCGGGACCATGGCGTCGCCACGTGAGCGAGATCTTCGAGCTCGCCTGCGAGCTCGTTGGGATCCCGTCGGTGAGTCGGGAGGAGGGTCGGCTCGCTGACCGCGTCGAAGGGCTCCTGGCGAGCTCACCGCACCTCACGGTACGCCGCATCGGGGACAACGTGGTCGCACGGACTGACCTCGGCCGAGATCGACGGGTCATCATCGCCGGACACCTCGACACCGTCAGCTCGGGGGCACAGGGCGCACGCATCGAGGACGGGACGCTCTGGGGTCTCGGTGCCGCTGACATGAAGGGGACTCTGGCGGTCATGATCACCCTCGCCGGCCAGCTCGATTCCCCGACGTTCGACGTCACCTGGATCTTCTACGCCCGAGAGGAGATCGCTCGGAGCGAGAGCGGCCTGCTCGAGATCGAGCTGGCCGACCCCACCTTGCTGGAAGGGGACGTGGCGATCCTCGGTGAGCCGACCGATGCCGCCGTAGAGGCCGGATGTCAGGGGACCCTCCGCCTTGAGGTGACGCTGGGCGGGATCCCGGCCCACACGGCCCGTCCGTTCATGGGCCTGAACGCTGCTCACCGGCTCGCGCCGTTGCTCAGCGCGATCGTGGCTGCGTCTCCACGGACGGTGACGATCGATGGGGTGACGTTCGCCGAGCAGTGCGAGGTGGTCGGCGTGCACGGTGGATCAGGAGGCAACGTCGTTCCCGCCGAGGTCACCCTTGTCGTGAATCACCGCTTCGCCCCGGACCGAACCCCCGAGGCGGCCATCGCCTGGCTCCGGGGTGTGATCGATCCGCACCTCGATGCAGCCCGTGACCACGTCGAGGTGATCGACGTCGCCCCGGGTGCGCTGCCAAGCCTCGAGGACCCAGTCCTCGGTCGTCTGGTGGCGCTCAGTGCGCGACCGGTGAGCGCCAAGGTGGGGTGGACGGATGTCGCCACCTTCGCTGGCCGAGGGATCCCGGCGGCGAACTTCGGAGCCGGTGATCCGCTTCTGGCCCACCATCCCGAGGAGCGGGTGAGCGAGGAGTCGCTGCTCGCAGTGGCCTCGACGCTGCGCGATCTCCTGACGGAGCCATCGCCGGCCTGAGCCAGCTGCGGGAGTCATCGCTGACTCGATGGGCTCGGCGAGAACGCCGCTGGTGCCCCTAGAGGCGACGCAGGACTGAGACCACTCGTCCGAAGATCGTGACCTCGTCACCGGGGAGCTCGATCGGGGCCATCGCCGAGTTGGCCGGCACCAAGATGACGGTCGAGCCCTGTCGGCGGAGTCGCTTGACGGTCGCTTCCTCATCGGGGATCCCTGCGACGACGATCTCGCCGTCCTCGGCGTCGGGCTGGTGCCGGACGACGACGTAGTCACCGTCGAGGATTCCCGCGTCGATCATCGAATCACCCCGGACCTTGAGCATGAAGGTCTCGCCGGTTCCCGTGAACTCCTCGGGGAGCGAGTAGAGCTCCTCGACGTTCTCCTGGGCGAGGACGCCGGTCCCGGCGGCTACCGAGCCCACGAGCGGCACGCTGCGCACCGGGAGGGTCGCCATCGCCGACTTCGAGGCGGGGTCGAACTGGACCCTGATCGCCCTGGGCTTGGACGGGTCCTTGAGGAGGAACCCCTCCTTCTGGAGCACGGCGAGGTGGCTGTGGACGGTTGCCGAGGAAGCGAGGCCAACAGCCTGGCCGATCTCCCGAACCGAGGGCGGGTACCCCCTGTCCTGGAGGCAGGCGCTGATGAAGGCGAGGATCTCAAGTCGCTTTCCGCTCAGAACTTCAGCCATGGGTGCCCCTCTCGCCTGGGCTCCGCCGTTTTGCGAACACCCGTTTGCTACAACATATCCAAGTCGGGTCGTCAAGGCAAACACCTGTTCGGAAAAGTGCTTGACACGAACGTCTGTTCGTGTTGAGATAGCTACGAACAGACGTTCGCTTTACATGGATGCCCGGCACGAGTCGAGTCAGCACGAGAAGAGCCAAGGAACCAGGAGAGACAGATGGCAATAGCACCGCTTCCCCAGATCGAAGAGCTCACAGGGTCAGATCTTCCCTGGCCACGGCCTCGTCTGACCCTGGTTGGCGCCTCCTCGACGAGGATCGGGGAGTCGCTGGAGCACAGCGAAGTGCTCCGGATCTCCCCGAGGCCGAGCGGGATCGAGCACCGTGCCCTCCGCGTCAGCAGGCGCACCCGCCGGCGTCGGATGGCCGGTCTCCTCGTGGGCGCCACGGTGGCGATCGTGCTGGCGCTCCCCCTGACCGCCACGGGGACGGTGACCATCTCAGGCCAGCCGACCCCCGGGGGAACCCCTGCGGGATTGATGGATGGCACGGACTACATCGTCCACGAGGGCGACACGCTGGCGTCGATCGCCCACCACCTCAACCCCGGTGGCAACCAGGGCGCCCTGATCGCAACGATGCGTCATGAGGTCGGCTCGTCGGTCGTGGTCCCAGGCGAGCATCTGGTCCTTCCGTAGGAAACCGGGGGAACCGGTATCGTGAGAGCGTGCGATGTCCCTTCTGTGCTGCCGATGACGACCGGGTCGTCGACTCTCGGATGGCCGAGGAGGGTGCCACGATCCGCCGCCGGAGGGAGTGCTTGAGCTGCGCTCAGCGATTCACGACGTTCGAGCGGATCGAGGAGATGCCATTGATCGTCGAGAAGCGGTCGGGCGCCCGAGAGCCGTTCGAGCGAAGCAAGGTCGTCGCGGGCATCAAGGCTGCCTGCAAGAACCGTCCCGTCACCGAGGTGTCGATCGAGCAGGTTGCGTCGAACGTCGAAGACACCCTTCGAGCCAAGAACGACATCGTGACGACCCAAGACATCGGTGTCGCCGTCCTCGAGGGTCTCAAGGAGCTCGACGACGTGGCGTATCTGAGGTTCGCCAGCGTCTACAAGGGCTTCGAGGTCGCTGGCGACTTCCAGCGCGAGGTCGGTCTGCTCACCAAGTCCACCGCGCCAAAACGCAAGACGTGAGCACCACCACCTCGGCTCGGCTCCTCGACGTCGTCCCCTCGGTCGTCCTCGCCATCTACGCCCACCCTGACGACGCCGACGTCTCATGCGGCGGGACGCTGGCCCGGTGGAGCGATTCGGGAGCCGCAGTGCACCTGGTCGTCATCACCGACGGGGGCAAGGGGACGATCGATCCCGATCGGGACCCGAGCGAGCTCGCATCGGTCCGCGTGCAAGAGGTCAGACGGGCAGCCGCTGTCCTCGGCGTGAGGACCGTCGATCATCTGGCCATCCCCGACGGCGAGGTTCCTGAGCAGCAGTGGTTGACCGGGGCCCTGGTCGAGCGGATCCGCCGTCTGAGGCCCGACGTCGTGATGGGTCACGATCCGACGTCGGTGTTCTTCGGGAGCGTCTACGTGAACCACCGGGACCACCGGGCCTCGGGTTGGGCGCTCCTCGATGCCGTGGCGCCAGCGAGCGGGATGCCGCACTACTACCCAGAGGCAGGGCCGCCGTTCCGGGTGCCCCATGTCCTCCTGAGCGGGACGTTGGCCCCTGACTCCTACGTTGAGATCACCGAGACGATCGATCGCAAGATCGACGCCGTCGCCGAGCACCGCTCGCAGTTGGCTGGAGACTCCGCCTGGGCTGCGGCCACGATCCGCTCCCGAGCCAGCGATGACGGCCGGCTTGTCGGCGTCGCCTTCGCCGAGGGGTTCCGCCACCTTGAGCTCAATGGCTGAGCAACCAGCCGCTGATCGCTCGTCCTCGCTCAACCCTGCCATCCTCCTCGTCGACATGGACTCGTTCTTCGCCTCCGTGGAGGTGCGGGACAACCCGTCCCTGGCGGGCAGGCCGGTGCTCGTCGGTGGGAGCGGCAAGCGGGGGGTCGTCGCCGCATGCACCTACGAAGCCCGGCGCTTCGGGGTCCACTCGGCGATGCCGATGGCCACCGCCCGACGGCTCTGCCCCGACGCCGTCATCCTCGGTGGCGACATGTCCCGCTACGCCGCGGTCAGCAGGCAGCTCCATCGGATCCTGCGCGACGTCACGCCGTTGGTCGAGCCGCTGGGACTCGACGAGGCGTTCCTCGACGTCACCGGTTCGACGGCGCTCTTCGGTTCGCCGAGGGCGATCGCCCTGGCGATCCGAGAGCGGATCGACGTCGAGCTCTCGCTGCGCTGCGCGGTCGGCGTCGGGCCGTCCAAGCTGATCGCCAAGCTGGCCTCCCGGGAGGCAAAGCCCACCATCGCCGATGGCGTCGTGCGCGAGGGCTCTGGGGTGGTGGTGATCATGCCCGATGAGGTCCGCGGCTTCCTCGATCGCCTCGACGTCGGCGCCCTGTTCGGCGTGGGCCCGGCCACCGCATCGGCCCTGGCGCGTCTCGGGATAGAGCGGGTGGCGGACCTCGCCCAGATGGACCCCGAGATCCTGGTGCGTCACCTCGGCCAGAGCCAGGCGTACGCGCTCGTGGCGCTCGCCCGCGGCCAGGACGACCGTCCGGTCGTCGCCGACCAGGTGTCGAAGTCCATCGGGCACGAGGAGACCTTCGCTGAAGACGTCTCCGATCGCGAGATCCTCGGACAGCGGCTCCGACGACAGGCGGTGGCGGTCTCGGGGGCCCTGCGAGCGGCCACTCGACGGGGACGGACGGTAACGGTCAAGGTCAAGGACTCCTCCTTCCGGACGAGGACCCGGTCCCACACACTCTCCTCGGGCATCGATGACCACGTCGCGATCTTCACCGTGGCCGGCGCGCTCCTGGCCGCTGTCGACGTCGATGAGGGGGTCCGGCTCCTGGGCCTCTCGGTCAGCAACCTCGAAGACGGGTCCAACCCGGTCCAGCTGCGCCTCTCCGTGGACGGCGAGGAGAACGACGATCCCTCGTCGTCGGCCGAGCAGCTCCAGCAGGATCGGGCGGGACTCGAGGACGCCGTCGACGAGATCCGTGCTCGGTTCGGTCGCCACGCGCTCGGATCCGCATCGTCACTCGGGGCTGATGGCCTCGTGGTCCCCGCTCAGCGGGATGTCCCCTTCGGCCCCGCCGAGCCCTCCCAGGAGATCCAGGAGCCGTGAGGGTGGACCTGGGCAAGGACCCGTGGGGCTGACGGGGGCTCTTCGAGGACCAGGAGGCTCGATCCCGGGATCCGCTCTGCACCTGTCCGAGGCGGGTTCAGACCTCGAACCTCGCCGGGATGTTCCATCCACAGCCACGAGAGCGGGCGAGTGGCGGCCAGAGAGCGGAGCTTGCCGGCCAGGGCCATCTGGGCCCCGGGCTCGAGGTATGCCGCCATCCAGGAGCTGAAGACCACGACGTGGCACGACGCCGGGGCGGCGAGCACCAGTGCTTCGAGGTCATCGACCACGTCGCCGCGGATCACGAGGTCAGCCCCGAGGGTGCTGCGCTGGAGCCTGATGGCCCGCCGGGTCCGCTCGAAGCGACCGACGTCGTCGGGCCACTGGCACGCCAAGAGCCAGAGGGCGTCCTGGTCGTCATCCATCGAGAGGGGAGCCCGATCGAGCCCTCGGCGCCACGCGATGTCGACCGCGGCTCCCTCGGGCGGCCCGGAGCGAACCTCGACGTCGATGACGACGTCGCTCTCCGGATCGCCCAGGACCTCTCCGGTGCTCAGCCGGTGGGCGTAGCGCTCGGGGGTCAGGTTGAGCCCAGCGGAGCTTCCGAGATCGATGAGGCCGATCGCCGAGCCACTGGTCGAGCAGTGCTGCAGCCCGATGAGGAGGACCGCGCTCCGGCCCACCTCATTGGTCTGGGTCGAGCGTGTCGTGATGAGTGATTCGAGCTCATGGGTGTGCGAGGCGCAGAACTCCACGACGGCATCGACGCCCCCGCCGGGGAGCGACGAGGGGGCAGGCGGCGTCTCGGGCGGGTGGTCGAGGTCTTCTCCGAGCTCGCTGAACCACCGTGCCGTCGGATACCACGGAGCGAGTGGCCCGCCGGGGTCCCGGAGGGCCAGGAGGTGGATGGCGGCGAAGAGCAGGTTGGGTCGCTGCTGGGACCTCGGAGCCCGCAGGACCAGGTCGACCAAGATCGCCGTGTGGTGGGCAGCGTCGCACAGGGATGCGTAGAGGGGGTGCGCTGAGCGCTCCGAGGCCCCCAAGAGCTCGTCGAACCTGGCGAGTATCAGTTCGCGGTCATCGGGGCGCGAGGTCGCGCCCAAGTCAGAGCCCTGCGGGGAGCTGGGAGGAGATGGCTGCGAAGAACAGGAACAGCGAGACCGCCACGAACGGGGTGGCCACGACGTAGGCGACCCAGGACCTGCGCAGCTTGGTCGATGCGAACCATGCGGCCACGCAGAGCAGCGCCGTCAGGAGGCCCCATCCGACGGCAGGCCACGGGCTCGGCGACGAGGGCGCCGCGGTCTTGTGGCCGACCGGTACCGTCGTCGTCGACGAGGGTGTCTCTGGCTTGAGCACCTGGCTGAACACGGTGCTGGTCAGCGCTCCCTTGACGACGAGTCGCTGGGCGGCGGAGTACTTCGGGTTGCACGTGGTGAGGGTCAACGTGGGCAGGAAGGTCGGATCCAGGACCGCAACGTCGGTGGGGTCGACGATCTCGCTCGTTGTCACGGTGTAGACGAACGTCCCCCGGGAGGTGGCGAGGTAGATCTTGTCGCCCTTGACGAGCTTGTCGAGGTTGTAGAAGGGGTGCCCCCACGTGGTCCGGTGCCCCGCGATGCTCGCGTTGCCCGCTTCTCCCGGCAAGGGGGTCGCGTTGTAGTGGCCCGGTCCGAGCTCGAGCTGCGGTTCGTTGGTCCCCTGGATGACGACCTGGTTGAGGTTGATCTTCGGGATCTCGATGACCGCGAGGGGCGCACCATCGCCGGGGGCCGCCATTGTGGCGACGGTGGCCGGTGGCGAGGGGGGGAGCGAGGAGGGGATCGTCTCGGTCCTGTGCTTGGTGTCGATCTGTCCGCGCAGCTGCGCCTGGTGCTTCGCCTGGATGTAGGAGGTGCCGAAGATCTGGAAGAGGACGAAGAGCAGGACCAAGACGCCTGCCCCGATGAGGACCCGCCCTAGGATGCCCGCCCACCTCGACGTGGAGCGGCCTTTTGAGCGACGCGGCCGAACGGGCGGCTCAGGGGTGGGTTCAAGATTGCTCATCAGAGGATTCTCTCAGTCCGCCAGGGTCACGAGACCGTGACAAGGGTGCCGAGCGGGGTCTGGTTCCAGACCACCTCGGCGTCTGCGTAGGTCATCTCGACACACCCGAGGCTCTGGGGGGAGCCGTAGGTGGGGCGGAGGAACCCATGAAGCGCGTCGCCGCCATTGAAGTAGCTCGTCCAGGGCACGCCTTCGTCGTGATACGTCGTTCCGTCAGGGTTCGTCCCCGACATCGTGGTGGTCCGATAGCGAACGTAGACCGGGTAGGTCCCGTTCGCCGTGTCTTGGCCCGGGATGCCGGTGTTGACGTTGGTCGTGAAGACGATCTTGCCGTTCGAGTACAACCGGAGGGTCTGGGGGAGAGCCTTCGAGACGTCGACGTAGGTGTAGGGATCCGGGTCGTTGACCCCGTTGGTCCGGTCCGCCAGCAGCAGCGACTCCACCTGAGGGGTGACGGTGCCGTCGGTGGCGAGGTGGTGGACGTCTTCGAAGCGCATGAGAGCGCCGCGGGTGATCATGTTGGGCACTCCCGGCTGCCACTGGGAGATCAGGCTCGCCGGGAGCCCCCCCCATCGCCAGGAGAAGGTGCCGACCTGGTCGCCGGTGGGGGCTCCAGCGGTCGTCGTCGGAAATGTCGGGTTGAAGGTCACCGGCAGGTAGCCCTCCTCGGCCAGGAGCTGCTGGACCCGCAGGAGAGAGAGCGGGGCGACCTGGAAGGAGGTCGTCACGGTCGACGCGAGCCGTACGCCGCTGGTCGACTCAAGGCCGGTGGCGCCCCCGGGGATGGTGACGGTGACCGACTGGCCCGGCTGGAACGGCGTCTGTTGGATGAACTCGATGGTCGTTGCCGAGAGGTGCTCCCAGCTGCCCTCCACGGCTGGTGAGATCACCGGCATGGGGCTCATGGTGGAGAGCGGACCGCTGAGCGAGACCCTGATGGCGGCGCTCGAGTCGACGGTGGACGCGCTCGATGGCGTCGTGCCCAGCACGGTGAACGCTCCAGCCTGGGGGATGGGGGCCGACGAGGTGGAGGTCGACGTCGTGGCGATGGCGATGGCCGATCCGGCAAGACCGACGCACACCACGGCCGCCGAGATTCCGAGGACCAGGTACTTCTTGGATTTGCTGTCGGCTGCGTGGCGGGCACTCACCCGGGTAAGGATACCAAGGTGTTACCCCTGTTCAACGCCAGCGGCCGAAGAACCTGAGAGGATGCCCTCGAGCGCTCCCTTCACCTCTCGGAGGTGGCCGGGGTCCGTCAGCTTCTCTCCGCCGGGCGCTCGCACGTAGAAGGCATCGATCACCTCGCCGCCGATGGTGGCCACGCGTGCCGCGTTGACGTCGAGACCACTCCCGAAGAGGCACGAGGTGAGCCGGTGGAGGAGGCCGATCTCGTCGGCGGCGCGCACCTCGATGATCGTGCAGTCGAGGGAGGCGTCGTTGTCGATGACCACCGAGGAGATGACCGGGTGAGCGGACCAGGTCTGGCGGGCCGACGCATAGGTCGCCGAGCGCGTCTCGAGGCGACGCGCGAGATCGATCTCACCGCGGAGCACGCCGAGAAGGTCGGCGCGCAAGGTGGCGGCCTCCGGCCAACGGCCGCCTGCCAGCTCGACGGTGAAGATGTCGAGGGCTACCCCATCGACGCTCTCGGCGTTGGCGGCGTGGACGTCGAGCCCATTGAGGGCGAGGGTGCCGGCCACGTCGGCCAGCAGTCCCGGACGGTCGGGGGCTGCGACGACCACGGAGGGGGGCTCGAGGAGCACCACGGGAGCACCTGAGAGGCGAGCCTCGGCGAGGGCGGCTTGGTTCTCCGGCGGCGTCGGTGACGACGTCGAGGCCGGGGTGCGTCCGGCGAGGTAGGCATCGGTCCGCTCGACCAGGTCCCGGACGAGCTGCTCCTTCCAACCTCCCCATGCAGAGCTCCCGGTGGCGAGGCTGTCGGCCTTGGTGAGCGCCCCGAGGAGGTGGAGCGTCGTGCGGTCGCCCACGAGCTCAGCCACCGTCTGGATCGTGCGGGGGTCAGAGAGGTCGCGTCGGGTGGCGGTGTCTGCGAGCAGGAGGTGGTACCGGACCAGCGCCTGGAGGGTGGCGACATCGGTGACGTCGAAGCCCATGCGGGTCCCGAGCGTCCCCATTAGCTCGATGCCCAGCTCGGTGTGGTCGCCGGGGAGCCCCTTGCCGATGTCGTGGAAGAGCGCACCGATGACGAGGAGGTCCGGCCGGTCGACCGTGCCGACGAGCTCCGAGGCGTTCGCCGCCGTCTCGAGCAGATGTCGGTCGACCGTGAAGCGGTGATAGGCGTTGCGCTGATGGTGGTAGCGGACGTGCTCCCACTCGGGGACGAGCCGCGAGACCACGCCGACGTGGTCGAGCGACTCGAACGGGGCGATGGCGGCTCGGCCGAGGAGCAAGAGGCGGACCAGCGAGTCCCTCAGCTCCGTGGGCCAGGGATCCGATGGCTCGGTGACCTTGTCAGCCAGCCGGTGGACGGCTCCCAGAGCGATGGGCAGGTCCCTCTCGGCGGCCACGGCCCCGATTCGCCAGATCAGTGAGGCGTCGTGGCTGACGTCGGCCGCCGACGCCAGGGTGACCTCGCCGTTGACGACCACGATGCCCTCTTCGACGTCGAGGCGGTCGGACCCGTCGCTTGAGAACATCGAGGCTCCCGGAGCCCAGAGCCGCCGGCGCCGCCAGGTCTCGTCGCTGAGGCGAGCAATGGAGCGGCCGGCCTCGGAGACCGCTCGGCAGAGGGCGTCGGCATCGGCGTAGTCGAGCGACCTGGCGACGGCATCCTGCTCTTGGAGCAGCATCTTGTCGAGCGCCCGGCGCGCATTGCGATGGAGCTCGACGCGCACCGAGGTCAGGGTAGATGCGGCGCCCTTGATCACCTCGAGGTCGACGAGCTCGCTCAGCCGAGGAGCGCACGAGGGAAGGGCGCGGAGCACGCTCACGTCTCGGAGCCCTCCATGGGCCTCCTTGAGGTTCGGCTCGAGGAGGAAGGCCACGTCGCCCTCGTCGTGGTGGCGCTTGACCATCTGCTCTTCGAGGGCGGGCAGGAAGTCGGCCGCCAGCGACGACCGCCACAGCTGGCGCACCTTGGCGATCAGCGGCTCGGCGACCTTCTGGTCCCCCCAGACGACCCTGGCGTCGAGAAGGCCGAGGGCGACCCGCAGATCGCCCGAGGCGGCGTTGAGGACCTCCTTGGGCCGGCGCACGGCGTGATCAACGTGCACCCCCTCGTCCCAGACCGGATACCACAGGGCATCGGCCACCTTCTTGATGTCGCGACGTCCCTCGTGGACCAGGACCAGATCGAGGTCGCTGTAGGGGCACAGCTCTTGGCGTCCGTAACCGCCGACGGCAAGGAGGACGAGGCGGCGGGGGTTGGCATCGGAGGCTTGCTCGGCGATTCCGGCGAGCCAGGTGTCGGTGTGATCCGAGAGGGCTCGGCAGAACGCCTCGCCCCGCAGCGTACGATCATCCATCAGCGCGTCGCGCGTGGAGCGCAGCGAACTGTCAGCCATGTTTGACCGTACCATTGGACCAGCCGTCCGATGGCTGCGAAGGGGGATTCACGGTGAGCGATACCGACAAGTCAGGGGCCGGTGCGATCGAGATCGCTGCGGCGGTCATCGTGGTGGCGTTTGCCGTCACGATCCTCTTCGTCATCTTCAGCGCCATCGCTGGGGTCGTCTGGTGGACGATCAAGATGGTGATCCTCATCGTCGTCCTCTTCGTCGCCGTGCGGTGGGTCTTGAGGCGCTCGACCCGCTGACCCCGAGGCAGGGCGGATGGTGAGGCTAAGGTTCACCTCTGCGGCGGCGTGGCCGAGTGGTTTAGGCAGGGGCCTGCAAAGCCCCGTACCCCGGTTCGAATCCGGGCGCCGCCTCCAAGAAAGTCGAGGTCAGCTGGGAAATCAGTTTGACCCGGCTTGACCCTTTATGACCCGGATTGACCGAGATCCCGCGTCATCCGTGTGGCATCCGCGTCATCTTCGCGTCGCGCCATGGGGGGTGATATTGGCTTCCGGTGTCGGAATCGTGGCCCGGAACCTCTCATCGAGACCGTCAGCGATCGCCACTCCGAGCGACGCGAAGCGGTGTCCGTATC
>JADGOD010000018.1 GCA_017883125.1 Acidimicrobiales bacterium | reverse complement strand
TGCACCAACGGGGATGCTGGCTGAGCTCTGCGTAGCATCACATCGGGCGGACTCTTCAGCGTGCGTTTACCATGTGGATCGCGTCCTCTTGTCGAAAGTTCGCAGAAGAGAGGTGGGGCCATGTCGGAAGCACGCTCGCAAGAGATCACGATCGTCGACAGGATCTCCGTCAAGGAGATCCGTGACCGGATTGAGGTCGAGTGGAGGCTGAGCGCCAAGCCGGATCTCGAGTGGGCCGAGGTCTTCCAGATGACCACTCCACCAGAGCGCAAGGGTGCCGTTGACTGGGTTATGGGAGGTGGCCCTGACGTGATGGATTCTGTAGTCCGGTGGTTGATACCCGAAGCCGAGCTCGGGAACGCAGATGCCGAAGTGAAGTACCGCCTCGCCGTGGCAAACGAGAGGTTGGGGTTGGACCGACCGGTTCCGTGAGCGGACCAGATCCATGCCGTGGAGGGCGCACCCGTGCGGATCAACGGGGCACTCGAAGCGGTGGGCTGGGATCCGCCCCGGTGGACCACCGGCTGGGAGAACCGGCTCCTCAATGACCAGATCTTCCGGGACCTTCAGGGGTGGATCGGGATCGAGCACTCCGACGAGGAGAACCGCGTGGGCCAAGCCGCGCTCGATCGCCTCGAAGCCCAGTTCGCAAGGCGCCTCGAGTAAACGTATTGGCTCTATGGCTACGACATGGGCCAGATCGTCGCCCATGCGCCGTCCTCCGCAGAGCCGATCTCCCCGACCGGGGTGATGCACGGACTCGAGCGGGTCACGATGCTGCCATCGGCCTGCAGCGCTGCAGGCAACCGCATCTCCTCCGGGAAATGGAAGCGCAACGGGTGGACCGCTTCCGGTTGCCTCGTTGCTCGTGGGGTCGCTCCCGATCTGAAGAGCACCGTGCTGCGTGGTCGGATAAGACCACCGGCCCCCCGCTGACCTCTCGGACGGGTGGAACGATGCCAGGTGGGTCGGGTTGCGAGCGGTTGCCCCTTCGACCTGCTCGGACGAGCCCCGCAGGTGCCAATCGTTGGGTTCAGAACGTAGCGGCGTCGATGACGAATCGGTAGCGGACGTCGCTGTTGACCACTCGGTCGTAGGCCTCGTTGATCTGGTGGCTGCTGATGAGCTCTATGTCTGCACCGAGGCCGTGCTCCGCGCAGAAGTCGAGCATCTCCTGGGTCTCGCGAATCCCTCCGATGGCCGAGCCCGTGAGGCTGCGCCGATTCCCTGCGAGCGACGAGAATCGGACCTGGAACGGTTCCGGTGCCACGCCGACGTTGGCCATGACGCCGTCGAGCCGGAGGAGTGAGAGGTAGGTGTCGATGGGGAGGTTCCCCGAGACCGTGTTGACGATCAGGTCGAAGGTGCCGCGAAGGCTCTTGAGGACCGAGGGGTCACCCGTGGCGTGGAAGTGCGCCGCCCCGAGGGCTGCCGCATCTCCTCTCTTGTCGTCTGATCGGCTGAGGATCGAGACCTCCGCACCCATCGCGGCGGCGATCTTCACGCCGACGTGCCCGAGACCTCCGAGCCCGACGATCGCTACCTTCTTCCCTGGCCCAGCTCCCCAGTGCTTGAGCGGGGAGTACATGGTGATCCCTGCGCAGAGCAGGGGGGCCGCGACGTCGAGGCTGATGCCCTCGGGGATCGAGAGCACGAAGTGCTCGTCGACGACGATGTGCGTCGAGTACCCACCGGCGGTCGGCTGGCCATCCTTCCCGACACCGTTGTAGGTCCCGATGTTGCCCTTGAGGCAGTACTGCTCCTCACCGGCACGGCAGTTCTCGCACTCCCGGCACGAGTCGACCATGCAACCGACGCCTGCTCGGTCACCGACTGCGAAGTTCGTCACGTCGCTGCCGACCTCTTCGACGATCCCGGCGATCTCGTGACCGGGAACCATCGGATAGCTAATTCCGCCCCACTCTTCTCGGACGGTGTGGATGTCGGAGTGGCAGATCCCGGCGAACGCGATCTTGATCAGGACGTCCTTTGGGCCGAGGTCTCTGCGCTCGATGGAGAGCTTCTCGAACGATCCGTGTGCTTTGGGGACGCCGTAGGCGGTGACAGTGCGCATGGTGCAGGTCCTTCCCTGGTCATGGAACGTGCGCTCCGGAGATGAAGCGTACTGTCGCGATCGCCCCTCGGCGCCGGTGCGAAGGATATTGTTTGTCGCCGACGGGACCACGTCCCGCACGATGGGGCATCCAGCGCAGAGGAGGGGCACGGTGATCTTGGATCGATTCAGAGTCGACGGCCAGGTCGCCATCGTCACCGGAGCGGGAAGAGGGATCGGGGCGGGGAGCGCGATCGCTCTGGCCGAGTGCGGCGCCGACCTCGTCGTGGCGTCTCGGACTCAGTCTCAGCTCGATGACGTGGCCTCTGCCGCCGAGGGGCTTGGACGAAGAGTCCTCACTGTGGCGTGCGATCTCATGGATCTCGATGAAGTGTCTGGTCTCGCCGAGCTGGCGAAGAGCGAGTTCGGCCGCATCGACATCCTCGTCAACAACGTCGGTGGGACGATCCCACTCCCACTCCTCGACACGACGCCTGAGTATCTCGAAGAGGCCTTCCACTTCAACGTGGTGACTGCCCACACGCTGATCCGGGCGTCGGTGCCGTTGATGCTGGAGAACGGGGGAGGTTCGATCGTCAACATCTCCTCCTCGATGGGCAGGGTCGCCGGCCGCGGGTACTCGGCATATGGAACCACCAAAGCGGCCATGGCGCACTACACCCGGCTCGCCTCGAAGGATCTCGCGCCACGTATCAGGGTCAACGCCATCGCGGCTGGTTCGACTGCGACGTCGGCCCTCGAGATCGTCACCTCGACCCCGGAGCTCAAAGAGGCCATGGAGGAGGTCACCCCGGTCGGGAGGATCGGTGAGGTCGAGGACATCGCCGCCGCGGTGATCTTCTTGGCGTCGCCGGCGGGAAGCTACTTGACGGGCAAGGTCCTCGAGGTCGACGGTGGGGCGGACATCCCAACGCTCGATTTCGGCCTGCCGGATCTGTAACTCGCCGTGATGTCACCGAAGGAAGGGGATTCGTTGTGTCCTTGAGAGTGGTCCAGTGGAGCACTGGAAACGTCGGCGTCCATGCGGTCGCTGGGATTCTCGCTCACCCCGAGCTCGAGATGGTCGGCTGCTTCGTGTCGAACCCCGACAAGGTCGGCAAGGACGTGGGGCGTTTGGCGAACCTTGGTGTCGAGGCCGGGATCGTGGCGACCAGCGACGTTGAATCTCTCCTCGCCCTCGAGCCAGACTGCATCGTCCACACGGCGTGGGCCGACACCCGGATAGATGAGGCGCTCGGGGATCTGGCGATGTTCCTCCGCCGTGGGATCAACGTCGTCTCGTCGTCGCCGGTCTTCCTCCAGTATCCCTACGGTGTCGCCGACGAGCTGGCTGCACCGGTGATCGCGGCGGCCCTGGAGGGTGGTGCATCGATCTTCGTGAACGGGATCGATCCCGGATTTGCCAACGATCAGCTTCCTCTCGTCATCACCGGGATCTCCGAGGAGATCGAGACGGTCCGATGCTCGGAGATCCTCAACTACTCGACGTACAACCAGCCCGAGGTGCTCTTCGACATCATGGGCTTTTCCAAGCCCATGGACGAGATCCCGTTCCTGCTGCTCCCCGGCATCCCGAAGCTGGCGTGGGGCTGCGTCGTGGCCCAGCTGGCAGCCGGCCTGGGCGTCGAGCTCGACGACATCGAGGAGTGGTACGAGCGAGTGCCCGCACCGTTCGATATCGACACCGATGCCGGGCTCGTCCCGAAGGGGACCGTCGCGGGCCTCCACTTCGAGATCCGTGGGATGTCCAAGGGTCGAGCGGTCGTCATCCTCGAGCACGTCACTCGACTGCACGACGACCTCGCCCCGGAGTGGCCACAGCCGGCCGGGCAAGGCTGCTATCGGGTGGAGGTCTCGGGAGAGCCGCACTACACCGTCGACCTTCAGCTCGTTGGACGCGACGGGGATCACAACACCGCCGGGCTCAAGGCGACGGCGATGCGCCTCGTCAACGCCATCCCCGCGGTGGTGGCAGGTCAGCCAGGGCTCTTGACCGCTCTCGACTTGCCTCTGGTGACAGGACGAGGGCTCGTGCGCTCCTAGGGCGCCTTCCGAGCTCTGGGAGAGAACGCAGAACGCCCGCCTCCGTGGTGGAGGCGGGCGTTCTGCGTTCTTGGACCCCAGCGATGCCGGGGAGGGAATCAGTTCCGACGGCCTCCGCCACCAGACTTCTCGGAGCCAGACCCCGGGACGGATGTCCCGGTCGACGGGGATCCCCCGTGGGAGTCCCCCGTGGGCTGGACACCACTGGACGGTCCTTCGGATGTCGAGCCGCCCTCGGACTGGTCATCGTCCTGGGGGAAGGTGGCGAAGGCTCCGGCACCCGCAGAGCTCTCAGCAGCCACCTGGAAGAGCTCACCGGATTGGTAGGGGAGCTGGATGGTCGTCGCGGTCACCTGAACGGCGGCCGTGGTCCAGGTGGCCCCGCCGTCGGTGGACACCTGGATCTGGTACCCGGTCACAGGGGCAGAACCACTGTTGGCGGGTGCCGACCATGAGAGCTTCATCGTTCCCGAACCCTCGTCGTCATCGGCATCCTGCTTGAGATTGGTGGGTGCCGCGGGCGGAACGGGCGTAGCCGCAGGCGTTGCATCTACCGGACTCGAGGGGTCGGAGAGCCCGGTCGAGATGTCCGCCAGGACGTCGAAGGCGTACGCCGAGCCGTTCGTGAGCCCGGTCACGGTGAACGAGGTCGTCGCAACGTTGTCGGCGGCGACCGTCCATGTCGTGCCGCCGTCGGCCGAGGTCCGGATCTCGTAGCCGGTCGGAACCGGGGCCGTGGGGTCGCTCGGCGCGCTCCACGTGAGGGATACCTGGGAGTCTCCGACCACTGCGTTGAGGCCGTTCGGAGCGCTGGTCAGGAAGACGTGCCCCTTGCCCTCGAGCCCTCGGACCTTCGAGGCAGCGTCGTGCTCGCCTGCGCTTGCGCTTGCGCCTGATCCTGGTCTGGTGCTCTCGAGGGTCGATGATCCCCTGATCGTTGTCGAGGCGTGGCTGTGGCCGGTGATCGCCGAGGCGAAGCTGCTGAGTCCGAGGACTCCGGCGCTGGCTGCTACTGCGCTGACAATGAGCGGCATCCGTCGCGATCGCTGAGGAAGTGGCATTCGATGCTCCTTCGGTCATGTCGGCAGCGTTGCCGACATGACCATTCAGCCATCACGAGATGAGGCGTCAATGAGCGGCTCATGAGGATTCTCTCATCGGGCACCCGGCCCTACGGCCTCCGGGCCGCTCCCGGCCGGTCGGGTTGCCCATGTCGCCACCGGCTGCTCGGGGGCAACGGGGGAGGGGAGCAAGACCGGGGTCGATCCACCCTGACCGGAGCGGGCCAGGGTGGATCGACGGATCTACGCTGCTGGCCCGACGGCCAGCGTGATCGTGGCCGTGTGCGACGCGCCGGCTGTGTCGATCCAGGTCACCGAGACCTTGTCTCCGGGGTGGTACCTCCCGAGGATGGCGGACAGGGACTCAGGGGTGGTGACCGAGACTCCGTTGACGGTGACGATCGTGTCGCCTTGGCTGATCCCAGCCGCGGCTGACGGTGATCCCGAGAGGACGCCGCCGATGAAGGCGCCGTTCGATGCGCTCCCGCTCGAATCACCTCCCAGTGGATCGTTCCCGAAGCGCGACCCGGACGTCGTCGTCTGGACCTGGACGCCGAGGAAGGGGGTCTGACCGATGTGGACCGTGCTTGAGGCCTTCCCCGAGGTGATCTGGTGGACGATCCCCAGCGCGTGGTCGATCGGGATCGCGAATCCCTCGCTCGCCTCGGTGCTGAACGAGAAGTTCGACGACGCTGCGGTGTCGATCCCGAGCACCTTGCCGGAGAGGGAGGCCAGCGGTCCGCCGGAGTCACCGGGCTGGATCGGGGCGTCGGTCTGGATGAGTCCGGTCAGCTGCTCGGAGGTGCCGCTCGAGGGCTCCGACGCGGTTATCGACTGGTTGAGCGCAGTCACCGTTCCGGCGGCGGCGCTGGGTGCCCCGCCCTGACCGCCGGCGTTCCCGATGCCGATGACCGCCTGGCCGACCGCAACGGACGCCGAGTCGCCGAGAGATGCCACGGCGAGGCCGGACGCGTTCTGGAGCTGGATGACGGCGATGTCGTCGCTGACGTCGTAGCCGACCACGGTGGCGGCGTAGGTCTTGCCGTTGCCGATGTCGGTGGCCGAGATCTTGGTGGCCCCGGCGATGACGTGGTTGTTCGTCAGGATCAACCCGTTACTCGAGAGCACCACACCGGTTCCTGCCGCGGCGGCGTTCTGGTAGCCGAGGTTGGTGTTGAGGTCGACCAGCGTCGGGCTCACCCTGGCGGCGACGGCTTGGACGGCCGCTGAGCTCGACGTGCCTCGGGTGCTCCCCGAGCTGTCGTCGCCGGTGGACGGTCCGGGAACGAGTGCCGCGTGTGACGAGGTCGATCCCGAGGAGGCCGTCGGCCACAGGGCGTGGCTCGCCCCGGCACCGACCACTGCTGCCCCCAGGGCCAGTGACACGCAGATCGCCACCGTGCGTCCAGCGCGGTGGCGATGACCCGGGGGCGGTGCGTCGAGGTTCGGAGGGAGGATCCCGGATCGGAGCTCTGGGACCTTCGCGGCTTCCCCAGCCCCGAACTCCCAGTTCGGGGCGCCTGGCGACGGAGGGGGGCTCGGATGCTCGTCGTTGTGGTCCATGGGTGCCTCCTCGTGTGGTTCGGGATCTCCCTCCAAGTCAAGACCGTCGCCCTAAACGGCTCGTGAGCCGGTGGTAAGACAAGTGTAAGAGTCTCGCGATTTCCGTGAGGTCCATTCTCAGAGGGGGGCGATCAATGGCGAGGGCGATAGTCACCGGTGCGTCGAGCGGGGTTGGGAAGGCGATGGCTCAGCGGCTCGATCGCGACGGTCATGAGGTGGTGCTCGTTGCGCGCTCGACCGATGCGCTCGAGGAGTTGGCCCGTTCGATGACCGGTGCCCGCCTCGTGACGGCCGATCTTGCGGATCCTGAGGGGGCCGAGACCGTCTTCTCCGAGGCTCCGGGGGCTGACATCCTCATCAACAACGCTGGATTCGGTGAGTTCGGGCCCTTCGCGTCGAGCGATCTGTCCCGTGCCCAGGCGATGATCCAGGTCAACTGCTCATCGCTCACAGCGCTCACGGGGAAGTACCTTCCTGCGATGCTGGAGCGGGGCACCGGTCACATCATGAACGTCGCCTCGACGGCGGCGTTCCAGCCGGGACCGACCATGGCCGTCTACTACGCCACCAAGGCGTACGTGCTGTCGTT
>JADGOD010000115.1 GCA_017883125.1 Acidimicrobiales bacterium | reverse complement strand
GCTCGAGCTCAGAGCGTCCGCCGCCGTCCTTGGAATCGACCGCGTGGTGGAGCTCGCCTATCGAGACTCGGGGATGTCCGGGTGGCCGACGAATGGCGCGCCCGATGCCTTCATCAACCAACCGGTCGAGGAGGTTTCCGACCGGATCTTCGAGGTGCTCGACGAGGAGCGCCCTCGAATCGTGGCGACCTATGACGCCAACGGTTTCTACGGCCACCCTGACCACATCCACACGCATCACGCCGTCATGGCAGCGGTGGAACGGTGCGAATCGGTCGAGCGCGTCGTCGCCGTGGCGATGACGCAGGCGGCGGTCGAGCGGGCCATCGAGGTGGCCGAGGCCACTCGCTCGCTGCTACCCGAGTGGTTGGGATCTCGACTGGTTGGAACCGTCCTCGAGGGCGCAGTTGATGTCGAAGTCGACTGCTCGTCGTTCGCGTCCCTCAAGCAGAGGGCGGTGGCGGCTCACGTGAGCCAGATCGACAACGAGGCGCTGGTGGCGATGAGGGCGGATATCTTCGCTGCGGTCTTCGGGATCGAGCGGTACGTCACGGTCTTCGACCGCTCGGGTCGACCTTCGGCTGCGAGGCGCCTCTTTGACCGAGAGTGGCTGTCCGGCTCCTAACATCGATCCATGAGCGATACCCGCCCGACGCTTCTCTTCGTCCATGCCCACCCAGACGACGAGGCCTCCTCGACCGGAGGCACCATCGCACGGTACGCAGCGGCAGGAGCGCGGGTGATCCTCGTGACCTGCACGAACGGCGAGCTCGGCGACAGCTTCGAGGGCCTGACACCCGAGCATGATGAGCACGACACCGAAGCCGTCGTGGCGCACCGGCTGGGCGAGCTCGAGCGGTCGTGCGAGATCCTGGGGATCGAGAGGCTGGTGCTGCTCGGCTACCACGACTCGGGGATGCTCGGATGGAGCCAGAACGAGATGCCTGGTTCGTTCTGGGGCACTCCGGTGGATCAAGCCGCCACGGCGCTCGTGGACCT
Organism: Acidimicrobiales bacterium; assembly: GCA_017883125.1. GTDB lineage: Bacteria > Actinomycetota > Acidimicrobiia > Acidimicrobiales > RAAP-2 > CAIUMH01. The sequence goes on along the minus strand of JADGOD010000115.1, from coordinate 4,452 downwards.
GATCGATGAGGAGCGGCCCGACGTGGTGGTCACCTACGACGAGAACGGCTTCTACGGCCATCCGGACCACATCCAGGCCAATCGGATCACCCTGGCGGCGATCGAACGGTCGAGCGTGACTCCGAAGCTCTACTACGCCACGATCCCGAGGTCAGCGTTCGGGCGATTCTCAGAGATCCTCGCGGCGAACGGCGTCGACTTCCCCGACGAGGAGGGAGACGCTGACCGCCCTGAGATGGGGAGCGCGGACGATGAGATCGGTGCCGTCATCGACGTCTCCGAGTTCGTCGACACGAAGCGCTCCGCCCTCGAGGCGCATGCGTCGCAGACGGCCGGCTCGTTCTTCTTCCAGATGCCCGAGGAGATGTTCCGCGAGGTCTTCACCAACGAGTGGTTCGTGCGCGTGCAGGACCCAACCGGACAGGTCGGCGTCGAGACCGATCTGCTCGCTGGGACCAGATTCGCGCGAGACCTCTAGTAGCGGTAGGTGTCGGGCTTGTAGGGCCCGGCTGGGTCGAGGCCGAGGTACTCGGCCTGACCCGGGCTCAACGTGGTCAGCTCGACCCCGAGAGCACCGAGGTGCAGTCGGGCGACCTTCTAGTCGAGGTGCTTGGGCAGCACGTACACGCCGATGGGGTAGGTGTGCGTGTTGACGTGCAGCTCGATCTGCGCCATCACCTGGTTGGTGAAGGACGCGCTCATGACGAAGCTGGGGTGACCGGTGGCGTTCCCGAGGTTGAGGAGGCGTCCTTCGGAGAGGATGATCACCGAGTGACCGTCGGGGAACGTCCACTCATCGACCTGCGGCTTGATGTTGATCCGGGTCACACCGTCGTAGGAGGAGAGTCCGGCTATGTCGATCTCGTTGTCGAAGTGGCCGATGTTGCCGACGATGGTCTGGTGCTTCATCGAGGCCATGTGCTCGACGCGGACCACGTCGCGGTTCCCCGTGGCGGTGATGATGATGTCGGCCCGGGTGAGCGCCGATTCGAGCGTGTTGACCTCGTAGCCGTCCATCGCCGCCTGGAGGGCGCAGATCGGATCGATCTCGGTGATGATCACCCGGGCGCCCTGCCCCTTCATGGCCTCCGCGCACCCCTTGCCGACGTCGCCATAGCCACAGACGACAGCGACCTTCCCACCGACCAGGACGTCAGTGGCCCGGTTGATCCCGTCGACGAGGGAATGACGGCAGCCGTACTTGTTGTCGAACTTCGATTTCGTCACGGCATCGTTCACGTTGATGGCCGGGAAGAGGAGCTCGCCGTTCCGCTGCATGTCGTAGAGGCGGTGGACCCCCGTGGTGGTCTCTTCGGAGACCCCCTTGATGCCGTTGGCCATGGCGGTGAATCGGTTTGGGTTCTCGGCGATCAGGTTGGAGAGAAGCCCCAGGATCACCGCGTACTCTTCGCTGTCGGCGGAGCTGGCCGAGGGAACCTCGCCGGCCTTCTCGAACTCGAGACCCTTGTGGACCAGCAGCGTCGCGTCGCCGCCGTCGTCGAGGATGGCGGTCGGGCCGTCTGCGCTGGGCCAGCGGAGCGCCTGGTCGGTGCACCACCAATATTCCTCGAGGCTCTCGCCCTTCCAGGCGAAGACCGGGACCCCCTTGAGATCGTCGACCGTGCCACCAGGCCCCACGACGACGGCCGCCGCCGCGTGATCCTGGGTCGAGAAGATGTTGCAGCTCGCCCAGCGGACGTCGGCACCCAGGGCGACGAGGGTCTCGATGAGCACAGCGGTCTGGATCGTCATGTGGAGGCTTCCAGTGATCCGGGAGCCGGTCAGAGGCTTGGAGGCCCCGAACTCAGAGCGCATCGCCATCAGGCCGGGCATCTCGTGCTCGGCGAGGCGGATCTCCTTCCGGCCGAACTCGGCCAGGGAGAGGTCGGCCACCTTGAAGTCGAATGGCTCATTGGTCATCGCAGAGTGCTCCTTGAGGTTGGGTGCATGATCGCACCACGTCGATCGTGAATGGGGCGCCGACTTCTGTCGCTATACGCCGACGACAAGTCTAAGCGCCGGGCCTGGCAGCGGGTTTCAAACGTTGAATCGGAATTCGACGACGTCGCCATCGTTCATGACGTAGTCCTTGCCCTCGAGGCGGACCTTGCCCGCAGCGCGGGCTCCAGCTATCGACCCGGCCTCGACGAGATCGGAGAAGCTGACGACCTCGGCCTTGATGAACCCACGTTCGAAGTCGGTGTGGATCACCCCCGCGGCGCGCGGAGCGGTGTCTCCCTGGTGGATGGTCCAGGCCCGTGACTCCTTGGGGCCAGCGGTGAGGTACGTCTGGAGACCCAAGGTCTCGAACCCGATGCGGACGAGTCGGTCGAGGCCTCGTTCCGTGAGCCCGTAGGAGGCGAGCAGCTCGATGGCATCGTCGCCCTCGAGCCCGGCGAGCTCCGATTCGAGCTGGGCGCAGAGCACGATCGCCGGAGCCGGTGCGACCAGGCCGGCGAGCTCCTCGGCGCGAGCGGTGTCCCCAAGAGAGCCCTCGTCGACGTTGAAGACGTAGATGAACGGCTTGGCCGTCAACAGGTGGAGGTCGCTGAGCTCGTCGAGATCGAGCTCGCTCGACGCAGAGATCACCGTTCGTCCATCGTCGAGGACCTTGCGTGCGGCGGTCATGGCGGCCACCGCCTGCGCCGCCTCGGGACTCCGTCTCGCCTCTCGCTCCAACTTCGGGAGGCGATTGTCGATCGTCTGGAGGTCGGCGAGGATCAGCTCGGTGTTGATGGTCTCGATGTCGGACAGAGGATCGACGCGCCCCTCGATGTGGATCACGTCATCGTTCTCGAAGGCCCGCACCACCTGGCAGATCGCATCGGACTCTCTGATGGCGGCCAGGAACTTGTTGCCCAGGCCCTCGCCCTCCGAGGCCCCCTTCACGATGCCGGCGATGTCGACGAAGGTGATGGAGGCAGGCAGGATCCGCTCGGATCCGAAGATCGACGCGAGGATCTCAAGGCGCGGATCGGGGACCGGTACGACACCGATGTTCGGCTCGATGGTGGCGAACGGGTAGTTCGCGGCGAGCACGTCGTTCTGGGTCAGGGCGTTGAAGAGCGTCGACTTGCCGACGTTGGGAAGCCCCACGATTCCAATTGACAGACCCACGGACTCTCCTTCGCCTACATCGTTTCGGCTCCGAGGTTACGGGACGAGACGCTGTCGTCCTGACGGCTTGGCTCGAGACCACCTGTAGATCCAGAAACGCCCGGGCCGGGCCGGGCGGGGAACCGGCGGACTCGAGATGAGAATTCTCTCATCTTGGTCTCATCATGCGCTTAATGCGAGGTTCCATCATGACGACATGAGAGACGCCGATCTGGAGGAACGATGAACCCGTTGACTTCATGGGCGCTGGGGATCCTGGCTGCCGGAGGGATGACGGCCGGCGCCCTCGGCGCCACCGCGAACGCTGCGTCAACGCCGAGCGAGAACCCGACGACCCTGTCCCAGCAGCTCTCGGCACTCAAGGCCCAGCAGAGGTTCCTTGACGGGCAGGTCGCCGCCGCTGATCGAGGCACCACACCGACGACCGAGGGCAGCGCGCCTGCGGCGGTGATCGTCCCCGCCCGAGTACCGGTCCTCCATGGGACCGGATCGAACGCCGCGGAAGGCGGGAACGGCACGTGGTCGCCACCGTCGCCATCGTCTTCCGGGACGACCGAGGTGCCCGTCCCGGCGAGCACCACCGTGCCGCCAACGACGACCGTCCCTGCAGGGGGCGAGCACGACCCTGAGCCCGGAGGAGGGATCCCCGGTGAGTGATCCTCAGACCCGCCGCCGCCTCCTCCCGATGCTCGCCGCCGCCGTCGCCGCCAGCGGCGTCAGCGCAGCGTCGCTGACCTGGGCCGCCGGTGGGGCCGTGTCGGGTACCTCGGCGAAGACCTCTTCGGCACCGCTGAAGCAAGCGATCGCCGATGCCTCGGCCAAGATCGCTGCGGATCGCGCCGCACTCGGACTCTTGTCGAGCGGACGCGGGTCGGTCTCGACGACGACTCCCGGGGGCTCGCTGAGCACGACCGCCCCCGGTGCCTCTGGGGCCGCTCGGTCGACCTCCTCCAGCTCATCGTCGGGGGCCGCGTACGTTGGTGGTGGAGCCCCCGCTCCGGCGACCGCTCCCGCTCCGGTGACCTCGCCCCAGGTCACCGCACCACCGACCACCGCCGCACCCCCGCCGACCACCGTGGTGACAGGGGCCTCCGGTGCTGGCTGAGCGGCCTCCGGTGCTGGCCGAGCTACTTCGACGGGAGCGGACCGAGGCGACGATGGCGTCAGAGGCCCAGCTGTTCGCCACCGGTGTCGATGAGTTCGCCATCGACGATGCGCTGTCGGAGGCATGGTCGGCCATCGACGCCGTGGCCACGACATGCAGCCGGTTCGATCCATCGAGTGAGCTGTCGGCCTTGAACCGAGACCCCTCGAGTCTGGTGAAGGTCTCCGGTC
>JADGOD010000114.1 GCA_017883125.1 Acidimicrobiales bacterium | reverse complement strand
CGGGACGACCCGAGACGCCATCGACACCCTCATCGAGACCGACCAGGGGCCACTCCGGTTCATCGATACCGCCGGCATGAGACGCCGAGCCCGGACCGAGCGTGGGGCCGAGCAGTACTCCGTGATGCGAGCGCTCGACGCTCTCGACAGAGCGGACATCGCACTTCTCGTCATCGACGCCACCGTGGGGGCGACCCACCAAGACCAACGACTCGCCGAGCGGATCTCTGCGGCAGGATGTCCAGCGGTGGTCATCCTCAACAAGTGGGACTTGATCGCCACCGAAGATCGCGCCGACATCATGGCCGGGGTGGGCGACAAGCTCGCGTTCCTCGGGACAGCACCCGTCTTGCGGATCTCTGCCTCGGCAGGCCGCGGGGTGCACAAGATCCTTCCCGCGATCTTCGACGCCGCCGACTCCTACCACCAGCGGGTCTCCACCGGTTCGCTCAACCGCGCCATCCGGGACCTCCAGGCGGCACACCATGCGCCTGCGGGAGCAAGGATCCGCTACGCCGTCCAAGGTGCGATCGATCCGCCGACCTTCACGCTCTTCGCCTCGGCCAGGCTCCCCCAGACCTATTTGCGCTACGTCGAGCGCTCGCTCCGGGAGCGTTTCGATTTCGGATCGACTCCGATGAAGATCCGAGTGCGGGTGGGCTGAGGGGTGCCGTGGTGCGACGTCTGCGATCGCCTCGTCGACGACCAAGAGGTCGTCGACGGTCACTGCCCGACCTGCGAGACGGAGCTCGGCACAGGCCAGCGCGAGCCGCTGCCCTGGAAGTTCCGCTTCATGATCATCGCAACGGTGATCTACCTCGTCTGGCGGATCTATCAGGTGATCAGCTGGCTCAGCCGATGAGGGAGACCACGGGCCACCTCGACGCCCTAATCTGAGTTCCGTGCCGATCTACCGCCTCAAGGACAAGACCCCGCTCATCGACCCCACCGCGTACGTCTCTCCCGACGCCGTCATCATCGGTGACGTCCGGATAGGACCTGAGGCGTCGATCTGGCCCGGCGCGATCCTGCGTGGCGATCACGGGAGCATCACGATCGGCGCGCAGTCGTCGATCCAGGACGGCACGATGGTCCACACCACACCGGACTCCCCGACCGTGGTGGGGGACCGCTGCGTGATCGGGCACATCGTCCACCTGGAGGGGTGCATCCTTGAGGACGACTGCCTGGTTGGATCAGGATCCGTGGTGCTCCACTTCGCCCGCATCGGCTCCTGGGCGACGGTCGGGGCGAACGCTGTGGTTCCAAACAACATGCAGGTCCCGTCAGGGGCGTTGGCCCTCGGCGTTCCCGCCAAGATCCGAGAGGGTGCCTCCGACAGGGAGGGAATCAGGCACGGGGCGGTGCACTACGTGGAGAACGGCAAGCTCTTCCGGTCGTCGCTCGTTCGCATCGATGAGGCGCGCTAGGACCGCACCGTCCGCCACAGGCCAGACCCACGAACGCACAGAGGCGAAGCGCTCCTTCGCCGCGACATCGCCCCAGCTGCCGCCCTCCGGTCCAACCCAGGAGAGGCGGCTGACGGTTGGTGCCGTCCCGCCAAGACGTCAGCTACGCCAGACCTTGCCGTCTGGCTTGTTCGATGATGGCCAGCAGTTCAGAGGCGACCGAGTCAAGGCTCCAGCATTCGACCGCTGCGGCACGCGCTGCCGCCTTCAGCAGGAGACGCTCTGTTAGTGGGAGCCTTATCAGTGCTTGGATCTTCCGTCTGAGGTCGGCGCCGTCAGTGCTGATGAAGCTGGCGAGCTCTCGGAGTCCGGGCGGATATCGTTCCTCGAGCCTCAGGGCGACTTCGGCCAATCCGGTCTGGTTCGCGACGAGTGGGATCGAACCGGTGGCGGCGGCCTCCGCAGCCACCATGCCGAACGCCTCTGGGAAGATCGAGGGCGTGACGCTGACGTCAGCCAGCGGCCACAGGTGGGCAAGGTGTCGGTGCTCAAGGGGACCGGTGAAGAGGACCCGATCGGTGGCTTCTCGCTCGAGCTGTGCTCGCATCGGTCCGAATCCGACGATGACGCAGCGAGCGTCGACAGAGCCCATCGCCTCGAGGAGAAGTGGCACTCCCTTCTCTCGACTGACCTTTCCGACGTAGACGACCGTCGGATCATCGCCATCGAGGAACGAACGGAGCCGATGATCATTCCCTTCGTCGGGTCGACGTTCGTCACGGCGATCGGGATTGGGCCCATCGAGGGCGCACTGTTCGATTAGTGACTCGAGCGCCACCTCCCGGTCCTCAGGCACCAGCTCATCGGTGTCGACCCCCGGAGCCGCTATGTGCACGCGTGATGCGTACGGTCCGCTACCGACGACCTCTTCCAAGCGCCGAGCGACGTCTCCCGATACGGCGATGACGGCCGAAGCCTGGCCGAGGGTGGCCCGCGCCCAGTCACAGAGCTCGGGATTTCCTCGCATCGAGTACTCAAGCTCCGAGCCGTGCACCACCGTCGCAAACGGGAGTCCCGATGCTGCGCCGACAGGTGCACCGAGCAGCACATGGTTGGTGATCAGGAAGTCACAGGGGAGCTGCGCCACCGCGGAAGCTGCGTCTCGCACGAACGCCTCACGATCGACGGGACCCATCTCTTGGAGAAGTCGGGGTTGAAGGTCTTCGTACTCGTCGAGGACGAAGACCGGTAGGTCTCCCTCGACCTTCCATCGGACGACTCGAGCGTCCCCGACATCGAACTGCTCTGGATGTGGCTCCTGGCAGAGGATCGTCACGTCGTGGCCGAGCTGGGAGAGCTTGCGGGCGATCTGGCGTGTGTACACGTTCGATCCCGTGCCGCCGAGGAGGTATCCATGCCAAATAGTTATCTTCACCTAAAGGCACTGTACTCAGGCGATTGTCGTCGTCGTTTCTCGATTCGCATCAGGTTGCTCTCTTCAACGCTCAGCCAGGTCGAACGAGCTGCAACCACCGACAGGAACGCGCACGGTCTGGCGCAGCCCGTCCCGAGGTGGCCTCAGCGGGGGAGATCGGCCTTCGAGCTGTGCCGAGGAGGAATCCGAGCAGGACGACTCGTAGTTCAGTAATCTCAGAAGATCGCCCCGAACGGGGCTTTCAACTGCGAAGAGGAGTACCACCATGGCAGACGAGAAGCCGCGCTACGGACAGCCGGACGGACCACAGCTCCCGATCACCACTGCGCTCGAGTTCCCCGAGTTCAGGATCGAACGCAGTCTCGGGATGGTCTTCGGCGTTGTGGTCCGCTCGATGGGCATGGCCAAGGGCATCACCGCCGGGTTCAAAGCCATGGCCGGGGGTGAGGTCAAGCAGTACACGAAGCTCGTCGAGGACAGCCGTCGCCACGCGATGGACCGGATGATCGAGAACGCGCAGCTGCTCGGCGCGAACGGGATCGTGTCGATGAGGTTCGACTCCTCAGAGGTCGGGCAGTCCCTGACCGAGATCGTCGCCTACGGAACAGCGGTCGTCCTCGAGGCCAGGTCCTGATCCGAGATGGGCGTGGTCGCAGTGATCGTCGCCGTCGGGATCATTGGCCTTATCGTCGCCAGCCTCTTCGTCCGGCGACACCGTGAGACCGACCAGCCTGGAGCTGGCTGGCAGCGAACTGACGAGGTGTTCAACGATCCCTCGACCAATCGAGTCATGAGGGTGTGGCTCGATGAATCAGGTGAGCGACGCTACGTGCGTGAGGAGAACCGGCCGGCGATCTGAACTGGGTGCATGCTAAGCACGCGCGCTCGCTCGAGCTCACCGGTGCGCGCATCGAGGTGCGCGGATCTGCTGGGCTCTCTCATATCGACAGGGGGCTGACACTTCCAGCGCCCCCCTGCGAAGACCGTTTGTCATTGACGCTCGCCGCCCGGCTTCCTATGGTCAGGCTCTACGGCCGATCGCGTCCGTGGTCCGGATCAGCTGGCGCAGCGGTGATGAACCGGACGGTCGGGATGGGGGGGTCATGGCCACGTTTGTGCTGGTGCACGGCGGAGGGTACGGCGGCTGGTGCTGGCAGCGTCTCACCCCGCTCCTGCGCTCAGGCGGCCACGAGGTCTACACGCCGACGCTGACCGGCCTCGGGGGGCGGGCGTACCTGCTCGGCCCCGAGGTTGATCTGGATACCCACATCGAGGATGTGGGGGCCGTCCTCAGATATGAGGATCTTCACGACGTGATCCTGGTGGGCCACAGCTATGCCGGGATGGTCCTCACAGGGGTCGCTGATCGAGCCCCTTCCCGGATCGGGCATCTGGTGTTCCTAGATGCTGCGGCACCGTCCGATGGAGAGTCCCTCGACGCCAGGGTGCCGGGGTTGATGGGTGAGGCTCGTCGACACTCTCGTGTGATCGACGGGGTCGAGGTCGTGCTCTGGGTCCGGCCCGAGGCTGGTCGCCACTATGGGGTGACGAACCATGAGGCCCTGGCGTGGATGCAGGGGAGGCTCACGCCACATCCTTGGAGGACCTTCGAGCAGCCGCTGCGACTGATCGATGAGGCGGCGGTACGCAGGATCCCCCGCACCGACATCAACTGCACGACGCCCATGCCCGGAGCCGATGCTGATCCCGAGGAGCGCTCAAAGGGAGCTGACCGGGTCTGGGAGATCGACACGGGTCACGATCTGATGATCACCGAGCCCGAGGCGGTCGCCGAGCTGTTCCTGCGCCTGGCCTCTCTCTGAGCGGTCTTGGCCCTTGACCCAGGCGTTCGGTGCGACGATCCCGTGGCGCGGATCGGCGCCATCCACGCAGCGTCAGCGGCCGAAGGTAGCGACGATCACGCCTCTGGCGAGCGTGTTGAAGCTCATGTTGAAGCCGACGTACGCGGGCGTCGCATCCGCTTCGACTCCGAGCGTCGGGACTCCGAGCGCATG
>JADGOD010000113.1 GCA_017883125.1 Acidimicrobiales bacterium | reverse complement strand
AGCGGGTCCCGGCGTCGAGCGGATCGAAGGAGTCGTCGCAATGACCGCCCTGGTGATCGCCCTCGTGGTCCTCTCGGTCCTCCTCATCGCCTTCGCGGGCTTCTTCATCTCGAAGTCTCGAAGCAGGCCCAGCACCCCTGCGATGACGCCAGAGCGGACCGCTCCGCCGAGCTCTGCTGTTCACGCGCCGTCCGCCGCCCCCGAGAGGGCCACCGAGGCCCCCGTCGTCGAGGAGGCTCCGCCCGCACAGATCCCCTCGGGCCCACCTGACTACCGAGAGAGGCTCGGTCGCTCCCGCGGGCTCTTCGCCTCGCTGCGGGCGCGGGTCGGTCGCGGTGCGATCGATGCCGACGTGCTCGAGGACCTCGAGACCTCGCTTCTCGGAGCCGACGTCGGGGTGGCCACCACGGACCACCTCTTGGAGGTCGTCCGCCAGCGGTCCCGCGACAGGGAGCTCGACGATGTCGATGGCCTCCTGGGCGCCGTGCGCGTCGAGCTTCTTTCGATCCTCGAGGTCGCCCCTGACGGCGGTGCGGTCGATCGCTCGCTCAACGCCAAGGCCACCACGGGACGAGTCCCGGTGTGGCTCTTCGTCGGCGTCAACGGGGTGGGCAAGACCACGACCATCGGCAAGCTGGCCACCCGAGAGGTGGCCGCCGGCAAGCGCGTGCTGCTGGCTGCGGGCGACACGTTCCGTGCCGCAGCGGCCGATCAGCTCTCGATGTGGGCCGATCGATCGGGAGCCGAGATCGTTCGAGGGGCCGAAGGCGGGGATCCGAGCGCTGTCGTCTTCGACGCCATCGAGCGCGCCGGGGCCCGCAAGGCCGACCTGGTCCTGGCCGACACGGCGGGACGCCTCCACACCAAGGTCAACCTGATCGAGGAGCTCAAGAAGGTCCGGCGGGTCGCTGACCGCGATCCGGGCGAGGTGACCGAGGTCCTCCTGGTCCTCGATGCCACCACCGGACAGAACGCCGTCTCCCAGGCCCGGCAGTTCCTAGAGGCCGTGGACGCCACCGGCGTGGTGCTCACCAAGCTCGACGGGACAGCCCGCGGGGGGGTGGTGGTGGCCATCCAGCGCGAGCTCGGGCTCCCGGTCAAGCTGATCGGCCTCGGTGAAGGCGCGAACGATCTCGTCGCCTTCGATCCGGTGGCCTTCATCGACGCCCTCCTCGAGCCCTGAGCGGGGCCCTGGGTCTCCTCGGGTAGCCTCGCGCTGGTCATGTTCGACTCCCTCTCAGACCGCCTCGATCGGATCGCCGACCGGCTTCGCAGCCGTGGACGCCTCAGCGAGCAGGATCTCGACGAGGCCCTCTCCGAGATCCGGACCGCCCTGCTCGAAGCCGACGTCGAGCTCGGCGTGGTCAAGGGATTCCTCGACGGCGTGCGCGCCCGAGTCGCCGGACAGTCCCTCTCCAAGGCGATCACGCCCGGTCAGCAGGTCATCAAGGCGGTCCACGAGGAGCTCGTCCGGATCCTCGGGGGCGAGACCCTCAAGATCAGCTACGCCTCCAGACCGCCGACGGTCATCCTCCTCGCCGGCCTCCAGGGAGCCGGCAAGACGACCGCGGCGGCGAAGCTCGCCAGATGGTTCAAGCAGCAGGGCCGCAACCCGATGCTGGTCGCCGCCGACCTGCAGCGCCCCGCCGCCGTCGAGCAGCTCCGGGTGCTTGGAGACCAGATCGGCGTCACCGTCTTCTCCGAGGCAACCGACCCGGTGTCCGTGGCCGCTGCCGGACTGGCCGAGGCGCAGCGGCTCGGTCGGGACGTGCTGATCGTCGACACCGCCGGCCGCCTGGCGATCGACGAGCGGCTCATGGAGGAGGTCCGCCAGATCTCGACGGTCGTCGATCCGCACTACACGTTCCTCGTCATCGACGCCATGACGGGTCAGGATGCCGTGCCCACGGCCCGCTCCTTCCACGAGGCGCTCTCCCTCGATGGAGTGATCCTCACCAAGCTCGACGGAGATGCCCGTGGCGGTGCCGCTCTCTCGGTCAAAGAGGTGGTCGGTCGGCCCATCGCGTTCGCCTCCACCGGAGAGAAGCTCGACGACCTCGAGCTCTTCCACCCTGATCGCATGGCCGACCGGATCCTCGGCATGGGCGACATCATGAGCCTGATTGAGCAGGCCGAGCGCACGATGGACGCCGAGGTGGTGGCCAAATCGGCGGGCCGGATGCTCTCTGGGACCTTCGGCCTCGACGACTTCCTCGAGCAGCTCGCTCAAGTCCGCAAGATGGGATCCCTCGGCGGCCTGATGCGCCTGATGCCCGGGATGACCAAGGAGATGCGCCAGGCGGCCGATCAGGTCGACGACAAGGAGATCGATCGCGTCGAGGCCATCGTCCGCTCGATGACGCCGAGGGAGCGCCAGGACCCCTCGTTGATCGACGGCTCCCGTCGCAAGAGGATCGCCGTGGGATCCGGCCGATCCATCCAGGATGTCAACCAGCTGCTCAAGCAGTTCCGCGAGATGCAGAAGATGATGAAATCGATGGGTGGCGGCGCTGGGATGCCGAAGGGGCGCATGGGCATGGCCCGCTCGATGATGGGCCGTGGAGGCCCGGATCTCAGCCAGCTCGAAGCTGCCATGGGAGGGGCGAAACCCTCAGTTGGTGGGCTTCCCCCCGAGCTGACGGGCCTCGGGGCCACGTCGTCACCAGCCACGTCCGCAGCCCCCCGGGGCGGGTCCAAGAACAAGAAAAAGAAGGGCGGGAGGGTGACCCCCCGCAAGGACCGCTAACATCGTGGGGTCCCGCTCTGACGAAATAGCTTCGCCGGAGCCTGGGAGACCATCGCAAGCAACTCGAAGGGAAACACGTTCGTGGCAGTCAAACTCCGCTTGGTGCGGATGGGCAAGAAGAAGCAACCCACCTACCGGGTGGTCGCCGCCGATAGCCGTTCACCGCGCAACGGCCGATTTCTCGAGATCCTCGGGACCTACGAACCTCGTGGGATCTCCAAGGCTGAGCCCGAGACCGTCGTGAAGATCGACAACGACAAGGCCGTCAAGTGGCTGAGCCAGGGTGCTCAGCCGACCGAGCGGGTCGCAGTGTTGTTGAAGAAGTCCGGCGCGTGGGACCAGTTCACCGAGTTCAAGGCCAAGTGACGATGAGCGACTCCGAGTACGTCGAGGGTGACGTCAACACGATCGAGGGCGGCGACGCCGAGTACGACGACGACGTCGAGCTCGACGACGACATCGACAGCGACATCGATGACGACAGCGACAGCGACATCGAGGACGAGGACGAGGACGCCGGCAACTCCGCCGCCGGATCTCTCCCAGAGAAGGTCCTGACCTATCTGGCCCGCTCGCTGGCACGCGACCCCGAAGCCGTGGTCGTCGAAGCCGAGGAGCGTGGTGGCAAGGTCCGCCTTCAGCTCCACGTGGGCCCCGGAGACATGGGCCGAGTGATCGGCCGCCGCGGCCGGACCGCTCAGGCGATCCGAGCCCTCGTGGGTGTCGCCGGTGCCCGCTCGGGTGTGTCGACCAACGTCGACATCGTCGACGACTGAGTCACCGATGACCGACGACCTGCTTGAGGTCGGTCGGATCACAAAGGCCCACGGGCTTCGTGGCGAGGTGGTCGTGGTCCTCTGGTCGGACATGGTCGACCGACTCGACCCAGGAAGCGAGCTGATCACCGATCAGGGGACGCTGCGCGTGGTCTCTTCCCGCCTGCATCAAGGCCGCCATCTCGTCGTCTTCGAGGGCTTCACCGATCGGACCGCCGCCGAAGGGCTCCACAGCCTCGAGCTGCGGGCGCCTCATCGCGAGGTCCCCGGGGTGATGTTCATCCACGAGCTCATCGGCTGCGCCGTCGAACGGACGGACGGCACCGCGGTGGGGACCGTCGCCGCGGTGGAGTCGAACCCGGCCAGTGACCTGTGTGTCCTCGAAGACGGCCGGCTGGTCCCGCTGACGTTCGTGGTCACCCACGAGCCGGGTGTCCGCCTGGTGATCGACCCTCCCCCCGGGCTGCTCGAACTCGGATCATGAGGGTCGACGTCTTCACGATCTTCCCCGAGATCATCACCAGCTACGCCTCGGTCTCCATCCTCGGCCGGGCCCAGGAGAGCGGGATCCTCGACCTGACGGCGGTTGACCTCCGTGATGGAGCCGACGATGAGCGCCGGACCGTCGATGACACCCCCTTCGGTGGGGGAGCAGGGATGATCCTCAAGCCGGAGCCGATCTTCCGGATGGTCGAGGAGGTCGAGGCCCAGCGGGGCCCGGCCCGACCGCTGATCGCCCTGGTGCCGCACGGACGACCCTTCGATCAGGCTGAGGCGAGCCGCTTGAGCCTGCTGGACGGGTTCTCGCTCCTCTGTGGGCGCTACGAGGGCATCGACCAGCGCGTCTTGGACGAGCTGGTCGACGAGGAGCTCTCGGTGGGGGACTTCGTCCTGGCAGGTGGCGAGCTGGCGGCCCTGTGCATCATCGAGGCCGCCGTCAGGCTGGTTCCCGGCGTCCTCGGCAATGAGGCCTCGCCCGAGGAGGAGAGCTTCGCCGAGGGCCTCCTGGAGTACCCGCAGTGGACGAAGCCGGCCCGCTTCAGGGACCTTGAGGTCCCTCCGGTCCTCCGCAGCGGCGATCACGGCAAGGTGGCCGCCTGGAGGCGGGCTCAGGCCCTCCTGCGCACGGTGGAGCGCCGTCCGGACCTCATCGAGGCACGAGGGGGCCTGAGCGACGAGGAGCAGGCTCTGGTCGCAGAGATGGGGCGGTTGGAGCAGGGGGCCTGAAGCGGCTAGGATTTTCCTTCCGCCACCCTTGCCGAGGCAAAAGGACTTTCCAATGCACCCCACTGAGCTGATCGACCGTGACTCGCTTCGTGATGACATCCCTGACTTCCGACCGGGCGACACCCTCAAGGTGCACGTGCGCGTCGTCGAAGGTACCCGGGAGCGCATCCAGGTCTTCCAGGGAATCGTCATCCGCCGCCAGGGCGCCGGAGTGAGCGAGACCTTCACCGTCCGCAAGCTGAGCTTCGGCGTCGGCGTCGAGCGGACCTTCCCGCTGCACACGCCGACCGTGTCGAAGATCGAGGTCGAGAGCTACGGCGACGTTCGCCGGGCCAAGCTCTACTACCTGCGTGACCTTCACGGCAAGGCCGCCAAGGTCAAGGAGCGCCGCGTCGCACGCGGCTGATTCGTCGCTTGTCCAGGCTGGTTGCGGACTTCGGTGACGGTGTCACATGAGTGACGAAGATCTCGAACGCTACGAGGCGACCATCGAGCTTCAGCTCGTACAGGAGTACAAGGCGGTCATCGGCCTCTTCTCCCACATCGTCGAGACTGAGCGCCGCTTCTACCTGGCCAACAACGTCGAGGTCACCGTGCACTCCGACACGTCGCCTCCCCTGATCGAGCTCACCCTCACCGATGCCTGGGTCTGGGACATGTACCGACCTGCTCGGTTCGTGCCGTCGGTCAGGGTCATGACGTTCCGAGACGTCAACATCGAGCGTCTTCCCGACGCGGAGCTCTGAGTCATCGACCGATGAGCGCATCGGAGACGCCAACGGGCGCTTCGGTGTCCGACGCTCGATGGCTGGTGGTGGGACCCGTCGACGTCTCGGGGCTCGACGTGATCCTCGGCTCGCTGGCCGGGTGGTGCCAACGCCTCTCCTCGGCAGGGGTGGGCACCGTCTTCTTCGATCGGCTGACCAGCCGTGGTGAACCGCTCGACCCCTTCGTGGTAGCTGCGGCGCTCTCCGACACGGGGTGCGACGTGGGGTTCGGAGCGATCCTCGACGTGGGAGCGGGCCGCTCCGCGTCGGTGGCTGCTCGAGAGCTCACGACGCTCGACCACCTGGCCAGAGGGAGGACCGGACTCCTCCTCCGAGGGGTCGATGCCGTCCGCCTCGCCCAGGCCGCCGAGGTCGTCACGGCGATGCTCTCGGGCGATGTCGCCACCGCTGGCGGAGACGCCGAGTTCGTCATCGACGCCCCCAACCGGCCAGGGCCGTTCTCACCCGGGGGCCCCGAGGTCCGCACGCTGCTCACCGATGCGCAGGGTGGGCCGCTCCGCCTCCGAACTGCGGCCGACGCCAGCCTCGGAAGCGACGTCTGGTGCGCCGTCGATGACCTCGACGTGGTGCTCGTCGACGGCGGGCTCGACGGGCTGGGTCAGCGAGCGCTCGTGCTCTGGGACCTCGGCTCTGGCGGCGAGCCCTTCACCACGAGGATCGCCCGGAGCTGAGCGACGTCAGGACGGGGCGTCTGAGTCAGGGGGAGCGGCCGAGGGGTCCTCGTTGGAGGCCGAGCCGCGCTGCTGCCACCAGGCCAGGGAGTTCTTGAGCCGCAGGGCGGGCTTCTCGATGATGAAGTAGCTGAGCGTGGCGGTGGCCACGGAGAGCACGACGATGGCGCCGAAGAACGGCCAGAACGCGATGTTGAAGAGCTGGAGGTGGCGGGTGGTGAGCAGGTCGTCGATCCAGGCCTGGTGCCAGAGGTAGATGCCGTAGGAGACGGCGCCGAGTGACGCCACCGGCCAGCACTCGAGGGTCTTGCGGATGATCCCCTGGCGGGACGGGCCGAAGACGGCGGGGACCAAGAGGAAGAACGCGAAGAGCCCGTAGAGCGTCTGGCGGGGGAGATCCCGGAAGGTCTCGACGTAGATAGGGAGCTTGGGGACACCGACGTGCGCCACGGCCCAGAAGCTGGCCGCCGCCAGCGCCCAGCAGGTCCACGGGAGCCACCTCGACGAGAGCCACGCGGGCTCCCACTCGCGCTCGTGGCTCCAGGCGCTCATGATGGCGAGGAGCATCCCGAAGGCGAAGAGGTCCAGCGATGCGGGCAGCCACGTGGTGGCGAGCCGGTAGATGTGGCTGCCTCCTGCGAGATGGGCGATGACGAAGATGCGCCAGGCCAGGCCGATGGCGACGAGGACGGCGAGGCCCGCCATCTCGGCGGCCAGGCGCTGGTGGACGGTCCGGACCCTGCGCCACCGGCCGATGGCCATGGCGTAGATCGGGATCATGAGATAGAAGGTCATCTCCACGCACAGCGACCACGCCTGGGTGATCCCGTACTGCCACTGGTCCCAGAAGTAGATCTGGAGGAAGAAGTAGTGGACGACATAGGCCTTGATGCCGCCCGGACCGATCGTGGAGAAGTGGAAGACCGAGGTGATCAGGAAGAGCGCCACCCAGTAGGCCGGGATGATCCGCAGGAGTCGACGCAGCCAGAACGCACCGGTCCTCGGCCGGGGGGCGCCAGCAAGGTGGGCGACGGCGAAGGGGCGGTAGAGGAGGAAGCCCGAGATGAGGAAGAAGACCGAGACGCCGATCTCGAGCCGGGCGGTGTAGATGCCCCAGTGGTAGCGGGGGGTGAACCCGGAGACGAACGCGCAGTGGACCCCGAGGACCAGGAGTGCGGCGATCGCTCGAAGACCGTCGAAGGCGGGAAACCGAGGTGGCCGCTTGGGGGTCGGATCTTCGTGCTCGACGGCGACGACATGGCTTGCGTCGTGGACCCCCGAACCCTCAGCCATGAACCCGTTCCGCCCTACCTCGTCCTCTGAACTCAACGAGTATTGCTCAGGCGCACGAACTCAGGAAGCATCAGCGGGCGCAGGTACTCGCCACCGAGGATCGAGGGGTGCTCCTCGTCGGTGTCGCGGACTCGGATCCCGTCGATGTACGAGGTGTAGACGCCGTTGGGGTCCAGCATCTTGTTCACGTCGATCACCGTGACCTGACCGGGGTGCTGGGCGGCGACCTGGCGGACCAGTGCGTTGTAGGCGTCGGTCCGCCACGGCTGGTTGATGTCCCACGGGGTGCCGTCCGGAGCGGTGGTGGTCTGCTGGACGTAGGGAAGGGTCAAGAGGGCGACCTTGGCCCCCTGGGAGCCGGCCACGGCCACCGCCCGGTTGAGCTGGTCGATGATGGCGTGCTGGAGGATCGGGTCGGCGATCGAGTACCAGGTCCCGTTGATCTGGCGGTCAGCGACCTCCCAGCGCCCGACACCGATCGCGACCACGTCGGGCTGGTACTTCGTCAGCAGGGTGGGCCACAGGAACGGCCACGTCGCACACCCACCAGCCCGGGTGGTCGTGTTGCCCTGGAAGCGCACGAGGCCCTCGGGGAACAGGTCGCACCCGACGACGGCCTCGTTGAAGATGTCGACGCCCCAGGCCGTTGATTCGACGGACAGCCCGTTGGCCATGATCATCGTCATCGAGTCGCCCACCATGAGCACCCGGACAGGCCTCGCCGGCGTCGTGGCCGTCGTGGTGGGCACCGAGAGAGCATGCTTCTGTGACGGAGTCGGGTTGCGCAGGGTCGTCGTCGAGACCGTGGAGCCCGGCATGGTGCCGAGGACGAGCACGACCACGGTGGCGGCGGCCACTGCGGGCAGTGCGATCACCAGGCGGCGGGGGGTGAGCCACTTGTGGCGGCGGATCGGCTCTTCGATGAAGTGGTAGGAGACCGCAGCGGCGAGGAACGTCACTGCCAGCCGGAGGCTGAGGAGGGCGGGACCCCGAAGCCCGGTCCTCGGTCCGCTGAGAGACAGGAAGATCGGCCAGTGGTACAGGTACAGCCCGTAGGAGATCCGACCGACATAGCGCAGCGGTGCGATGGAGAAGGCGAGCGCCAGGGGGCTCCGCGGGAGCCGCACGACCGTGGCGATCAGGGCGAGCGTGGAGAACGCCACGACCAGGAAGCCGCCTCGGTAGAGGAAGGGTGCTGAGCCGTTTACGGAGTGCAGGGCCCAGAACAGCACGGCGGTCCCGAGGATCCCGATCACGAGCAGTGCTCGGTCGCTCCACACCGCCCGCCAATGGCGAACTTCGAGGTGGGCGGTGACGGAGTGCTGTGGCCTCTGGTGCCCGAGACCCTGCGTGCCGCCCCACCACGCCGCGAGGCACGCACCCACCATGACCTCTTGGATGCGGATGTCGGTGCCGTAGTACAGGCGAGAGGGGCTCTGGCCGATGTGGAACAGGTACATCCCGAGAGCGGATGATGCCACGGCGAGCAGGGCGGCGACCACGACGAGCGCCTTGGTCCGGCGCCAGCGCAGGACCAACAGCGCCAGCGTCGGCCACACCACGTAGAACTGCTCCTCGACGGCGAGCGACCACGTGTGCAGCAGCGGGGAGGGAGCCCCGAAGTGGATGAAGTAGTTCTGGTCGGTGATGATGAAGCGCCAGTTCGCCACGTAGGTCATCGTGGCGAGCGCGTCTCCGCGGATCGTGCTCCGAGTCGACGGATCGGCCAAGAAATAGGCGTAGAACGCCACGAACACGATGGTCAGGACAAGGGCCGGGAGCAGCCGACGGGCTCGCCGCTCATAGAAGGACCGAAAGCTGATCTTGCCGCTACGGCTCCACTCGCTGACGAGGAGCGAGGTGATCAGGAAGCCCGAGAGGACGAAGAAGACGTCGACGCCGAGGAGCCCTCCTCCGAAGAACGAGATGCCACCGTGGAACGCCAGGACCGCAAGGACGGCAAGCCCCCGGATCCCGTCGAGTCCCGGGACGTAGCGCCACCCGGCCGGCGGCGCGATCCCACCCGGCACATCTTCGAGGCGCTCCGTGTCGAGGGGACTCGGAGCACTCGGATCTCCTACGCCCACCGGATCGATCCGTGAGGCTTGTCGGCGCCGGTACACGCGATCCCGCGCGCTGGCCAGAACAGTCCCAAGCGGGATGATTCTCTGTATGTGTCCACGCCATCCACCCGGCTGTTCACGATAGCGGCTGGCTCTCTTCGGGAAACTTCACCCCGGGTCCTCACGTGACCCCGGCGCCGGTGCGGGTGCGCTGTGTTGCGCTCCTCGGAGCGCCGGGGCCCACCCACTAGGGTGGTGTCCCGTGGATCAGCAGCATTCTGACGGAGCGGTCGTGACCGACCAGGTCACCGAGCCCGACGCCGACAAGGGCCCAGCAGTCCGACACTGGGGATGGTGGCTGGGCGGGATCACCGCCCTCGGCGTGGTGATCCGGGTGATCTCGGTCCTCGGACGCCCGAACCGCACCCCGGGCGGGGATGGGTACTACTACTTCTACGGTGCCAAGCTCCTGGTGCATGGCAAGGGGTTCATCAACCCGTTCCTCTACTTCATGACGCCGGGCCAACCCCACGTCCAGACCGCCTCGTGGCCGCCGCTGTTCGTCTTCGTCATGGCGATCCCCCAAGCGCTGGGGATCGACTCCTACCTCGCGGCTCGACTCTGGCTCTGCGTCTTCGGCGCAGGAGCCATCGTCGTCGTGGCCTATGCCGCCCGAGAGATCTCCGGTCGCAGGGTCGCCCTGATCGCCGCATTCCTCGTCGCCGTCTACCCGAACATCTGGATGAGCACCGAGCTCGGGCTCAGCGAGACGATGACGCCGCTCCTCGTGGGGTGGATCCTCTGGATGGCCTACCGCTTCTGGAAGAACCCAGGGGTGCGAACCGCCATCTGGATGGGGGTCTCGCTCGGGGTCTCGATGCTCGGCCGAGACGAGCTGTCGCTCCTTTCGGTCTTCATCTTCGTCCCGCTCGCGCTCCTGGCAACGACCCTGACGCTCCGGCGCCGCTTCGAGCTGCTGGGGATCGGTGCCCTCTGTGCGGT
>JADGOD010000112.1 GCA_017883125.1 Acidimicrobiales bacterium | reverse complement strand
TCGCTCGTGGCCCGCCCCGCTGCTCAGCAGCTGGGTCATGAAGTCGTCGCAGCCCCGCCCGTTGTCGATCACCACGGCGGCCAGGGCGACCTGGGCGGCCGCCCCTGCCGTCGGCGTGTACTCGTGCGGGTCGACGTTGGCGCCCTTGATCACCGAGACCACCTCGACGTCATCTCCGCCCACCGCACGGGCGACCGCTCCCCAAGGGCTCTCGGCGGCCACGACCCGGAGGCGCCCATGGGAGAACGACGAGGTCGCAGTCGTCGTGCAGGCGCCGAGGAGCGCGATCGCGACAAGGACGGTCCCGACTCCCCAACGTGCGCTGCGCCGGCGGTTGGCCACGCTCCTGCCTTTCTTAGAATCATTCTCATTCTGCTCGAGAACTGTAACTGAGAACGAGAACGGTTACAATTTAGCCATGAGCACCGAGACCCAGCCCCCGATCCGCATGACCCGCCAGCGCCGCGCCATCGAGGCGGCCCTCGCCGAGGCTCCCGGCTTCTCCTCGGCCCAGGACCTCCACGCCTCGCTGCGCCAGACCGGCACCCCGATCGGCCTGGCCACCGTCTACAACCAGCTCCGCCATATGGCCCAGCAGGGCCAGGTCGACGTCGTGCGCACCGACGCCGGAGAAGCCCTCTACCGGCGCTGCGGGGCCGGGGAGCACCACCACCACCTCCGGTGCCGTCGCTGCGGGCGGGTCGAGGAGCTCCACGCACCGGCCGTCGAGACCTGGGCGCTCGAGGTGGCCACCTCGAGCGGGTACGCCGAGCTCTCCCACACCCTCGAGGTCACCGGGATCTGCCCGACCTGTGTCGAGGCCTGAGGAGGTGGATCGAGCCGGCCTCGAGGTCCTCGAGCTCCCCGAGCTGGGCGCGCTGGGCGTCGACGCCTTCGTCACCACCCGGCACGGCGGCGTCTCGGCTCCCCCCTACGACACCCTCAACCTCGGCCTCCACGTCGGAGACGAGAACGCCGCCGTGATCGAGAACCGCCGACGCCTCGCCGCGGCGGCGCACCGCTCGCTCGACGAGCTCGTCTTCATGGACCAGGTCCACGGCGCCCGAGTGGCGATCGCCACCGCCGATGACGCCGGGCGCGGGGCGTACGTCGTCGACCATGCGCTGAGCGCCACCGATGCGGTGGTGACGACCTCGGATCAGATCGCCCTCGTTGTCCTCGTCGCCGACTGCTCGCCGATCCTCCTCGTCGACCCCGTGGCCAGGGTCCTCGGTCTGGCCCATGCCGGATGGCGGGGCACGGCCGCCGGCATCGGTCCGGCCACCGTCGAGATCATGGAGGGTCTCGGCGCGGAGCGCAGCAGGATCCACGTGCTCATCGGGCCCACCGTCGACGCCGAGCGCTACGAGGTGGGCGACGAGGTCGTCGACTCGCTCCGCCGGGCCGGCGGCTCGGACGTCGATCCGGCGATCCGGAGCGAGGGCTCGCGCGCCCACGTCGACATCGCCGAGGCCAACGCCCGGCTCCTCGCTTCCTGCGGGGTCCCCTCATCCTCGATCACCGTCACGGGAACGCGCACCGACGACACGAGGCTCTTCTCCGACCGCACGGCGCGGCCCTGCGGCCGCTTCGGACTGATCGCCCAGCTCGCCTCCCCGGGCCGGGCGGCGAACCCCGGGGCCGTAGCATCGGAGGGGCCATGAGCGACGAAGCCACGTTCAGATACCTCGGCGTCGATCTCGACCCCTCGAGCTCGACGGTTCGCTGCCGCTACGAGCTCGGCGACGAGCGCTTCGTCGAGACCACGACGCTCCCCGGCGCCGACCTGGGACGAGAGGGCGTGGCGGAGGCAGCCGAGATCTACTTCCTCTTGGCCGGCGTCTCGTACTTCAAGTGCGCCGCTCCCAGCAGGATCGACCTCGGCGCGACGGTGACGTCCCCCGCCGAGCGGGCGTTCCTCACCGAGTTCTACCTCGGTGGCCTCGGCGAGTTCGCGCTCAAGAACGACCTCGACCTCACCGGGCTCAGGATCACCGGGCCCGACGGATCGCCGGCCGGCTCGTCGGGGACCCACGACCCAGGCCGGGTCCTGATCCCCTTCGGCGGCGGTCTCGACTCGATCGTCACCGTCTCTGAGCTCGTCCCTCTGACCGAGGCCTCCGCCCTCTTCGTCGCCGAGCGGCCCGGGGCGCGCTTCGCGGCCATCGAAGACGCAGCGGCCGTCACCGGTCTCGAGGTCCTCCGCGCCGAGCGGGCCCTCGATCAGAAGGTCCTCGAGTCGACGGCGCGCGGGTACCTCAACGGCCACGTGCCCGTCACCGGGATCCTCTCGGCCCTCGCCGTCCTGACCGCGGTCTCCCACGGCTACGGCGCCGTGGCGATGTCGAACGAGCAGTCGGCCTCGTCGGCCACGACCGAGGGGGCCTTCGGCCCGGTGAACCACCAGTGGAGCAAGGGGGTGGCCTTCGAAGAGGGCTTCCGGACCCTCCTCGCCGGGCGCCTCGGGGACTTCGAGTACTTCTCCTGGCTGCGGAATCGCTCCGAGCTCTCGATCGCCGAGACCTTCGCCCGCCTCACCGACTTCCACCCGGTCTTCCGCAGCTGCAACCGCTCCTTCCACCAGGACCCGGCCGCCCGCTTGGACACCTGGTGCGGCCTCTGCGACAAGTGCCTCTTCATCGACCTCGTCCTCGCCCCCTTCCTGAGCGCCGGAGCGCTCAGAGAGATCTTCAACGGCGCCGAGCCGCTCGAGAACCCCGAGCTCACCGGCCAGCTCGAGATCCTCCTCGGGACCGCCGGAGGGGTGCGTCCCTTCGAGTGCGTCGGGGACGAGGCCGAGTGCCGCGAGGCGCTCCGCCGAGCCGCGAAACGCCCGGACCGGGCCGACAACGCCACGCTCCAGGCTCTTGTCCAGCGGATCGGCGCGCCCGCCGCCGGAGAGATGACCACCTCGCCCACCTTCGTCCCGGAGCGCTATGCGACACCCGCTCGGCTGGGCTGACCTCTCGGCAACGCGCGTCGGGGTCTTCGGCGCCGGGGTCGAGGGCACCGCCACGCTGCGTCGGCTCCAGGCCTTGACCGAGGACATCGTCGTGGTCGACGACCGGGGCGACGTCGTCCTCGACGGCTACGAGGTTCTCGCCACCCGAGAGGGCGGCCTCGAGCACCTCATGGCGTGCGACGTGGTCATCAAGAGCCCGGGGATCTCGCGCTACCGCGACGACGTCATCGCCCTCGAGACCAAGGGGGTGGCGGTCGTCGGCGGGATCGGGCTCACCCTCCACGAGATCGACCGGACCAAGGTGGTCTGCGTGACCGGCACCAAGGGCAAGTCCACCACCTCGTCGGTGATCGGCCACCTGCTCGATGGCCTCGGGGTGACCAACCAGGTGACGGGCAACATCGGCCTGCCGCCCTTCGACCTCGACGTCAACGGAGCCGTCGAGGTCCTCGTCATCGAGACCTCCAGCTTCCAGGCGCTCGACGTGGCGGACGCTCCGGGGATCGTGGCGGTCACGTCCCTCGACATCGACCACATCGACTGGCACGGCAGCGCCGAGCGCTACCGAGCCGACAAGCTCTCGCTCACCTCGCTCCCCGGAGCGGGGGTCACCATCGCCCAGCGACGCAGCCCGGGTCTTGTCGGGCACGCCAATCTGCTCGGTGGCGACGTCACCTGGGTCGGGGAGATCGCCGGGAGCTGGGCCGAGGGCCTCGGGCTCGTCGGGGCGCACAACCTGGCCAACGCCCAGATCGCCCGTGAGGTGCTCCTGGCGCTTGGAGTCGAGGGGGCCCGAGACGACGAGCGCCTCGCTCGCGCCGCAGAGGGCTTCGATGAGCTCCCCGGTCGGCTCAATCTCGTGACCACCATCG
This sequence comes from Acidimicrobiales bacterium, assembly GCA_017883125.1. GTDB lineage: Bacteria > Actinomycetota > Acidimicrobiia > Acidimicrobiales > RAAP-2 > CAIUMH01. The sequence goes on along the minus strand of JADGOD010000112.1, from coordinate 127 downwards.
ACGGCGTGCGCTTCGTCGACGACTCGCTGGCCACCAACGTGCTGCCCACCCTCGCCGCGCTCGCCACGTTCGAGGGCGAGCCGCTGGCCCTCCTGCTCGGCGGCTACGACCGGGGGATCGACTACAG
>JADGOD010000111.1 GCA_017883125.1 Acidimicrobiales bacterium | reverse complement strand
GTGGTCGGCGGCAACGATGAGGTCACAGGTCAGGACGAGTTCGAAGCCACCTCCGACGGCGGCTCCGTTGACGGCGGCGATGATCGGCTTGGTGAAGCCGACGGCCATCTTGTACTCGGTCGGGTCTTGCTCCTGGTCGCTCGACGGCTGCTCGGTGAAGGCCTTGAGATCCATGCCGGCGCAGAAGATCTTCTCGCCAGCGGCGGTGAGGACCACCACCTGGGTCTCGGGGTCTGACTCGATCTCCTTGAGCGCGAGCGAGAGATCACGGATGAGCTCCGGGTTGAGGGAGTTGGCGGCTTCAGGCCGGTTCAGGGTCAGGACCTGGACCCGACCGTGCTGGGCTCTTTCGAGGATCATGGCATCTCCGTACGTGGTTGGGTGGACTCGAAACGGTATCTCATCGCTCGGATCGCAGACCTGGGGGAGGTTCTACGAAGTATTGCCCACTGGCAGAGCGGATGGCGATTCTCAGCGAATATTCGTGGTGTCAGAACGTATCGACACGGGCGACGCGCCTGGATCCGCGAGAGGCCGCAGGGGGAAGTGAGATGACGACGGTCGACATCGTGGTGGAGTCCCGTTCGGCACGAGGATCCGCCAGCAGGCCGAGGAGAAGGGCGACCAGGTGGCCATCTTCTTCGCCCTCGAAGACGGTGGTGAGCGGCAGGTCACCTGGACCGAGATCGATGAGGGCGCAACACGGCTCGCCCACGCCATGAAGGACCGCGGGGTCACGCAAGGCGACTGGATCGCAATCGCGCTGAAGAACTCCCCTGAGCACCTCATGTCCTGCTTCGCCGGATGGAAGCTCGGCGCGGTCGTCGTGCCGATGCGATGGGATCTCCCCGAGTGGGAGCGAGACCGGGTCCTCGACGCGGTTACCTGCGCACCCCAACGGGACCTGGCGCGTCGTATCGGGGCGATCAGGTCTCGCCGATCGTGATGACCGATGACGGCTTCGCCACCGTCGGCGATCTGGGCTGGATGAACGAGGAGGGCTACGTCCTCCTTGCCGACCGCCGGGTCGACATGGTGGTCACCGGCGGGGCGAACGTCTTCCCCGCCGAGGTCGAGTCCGCTCTCAGCGAGCACTCCGGCATCGGCGACGTCGTGGTGATCGGGCTCAGGGACGAGGAGTGGGGCCATCGGGTCCACGCCATCATCCAGCAGATGGACGAGTCGACCCCGCTCACCGAGGGCGAGATCATCGCGTATGCCAAGGTGCGCCTGGCGGCCCACAAGGTCCCCAAGACCGTCGAGTTCATCGACCGTATCCCCCGCTCAGACGCCGTGAAGCTCAATCGTGCCCCCCTGGCGGCCGAGAGGGATGGCGCTGACGGCCCACTCTGAGTGTGGCGGGGGGTCGACGAGAGGTATACCGTAGCGTCGTCGATCAAGCGGGGAGCGACCGGATCTTGCCGGAGAACCCTCCTCGATCCGGAAGATCCATCTAGGAGAGGACGCAGCGATGCCCGAGTTCAAGTACCTGCAGTACGAAGAGCACGACGACGGCCAGATCGTCCGGATACTCCTCGACCGGCCCGAGACGCGCAACGCGCAGAGCCGCGGCCTGCTCGTGGAGCTCGACGAGGCCTTCAGGATCGCCGAGGAGGACGACACCTGCCGCGTGGTCATCCTGGGTGGCACCGGCCCGCTCTTCTCCTCGGGCCACGACCTCGGCACGCCTGAGTCCCGCGAGGAGTTCGCGAGCCACCCCACCTACAAGATGAACGGCGCCACCCGCCAGGGCACCGAGAGGCTGATGCTCCAGGAGTGGCACTACTTCTTCCAGAACACGCTGCGCTGGAGGAACCTCCGCAAGATCACCGTCGCCCAGGTCCAGGGGTCGGTCTACTCCGCCGGCCTCATGCTCATGTGGGCCTGCGACCTGATCGTGGCCGCCGACAACTGCTTCTTCGCCGACGTCGTCGGCAACCGACTGGGGATGTGCGGCATGGAGTACTTCGGCCACCCCTGGGAGTTCGGGCCCCGCAAGGCCAAGGAGCTCCTGCTCACCGGCGACGCCCTCAGCGTCGAAGAGGCGCACCAGCTCGGCATGGTGTCCAAGATCTTCCCCGTCGACGAGCTCAGCGACAAGACCCTCGAGTTCGCCCGCCGGATCGCCAAGACCCCGACCATGGCAGCGCTGCTCATCAAGGAGTCGGTCAACCAGACCATGGACAACCAAGGCTTCTACAACTCGCTCCAGGCCAGCTTCACCCTCCACGAGCTGAACCACTCGCACTGGGCCAGCGTCCACGATGACCACTTCCCGGCCGCTCGGCCCGAGGACGGGATCGAGGACTGGAAGAACCCCTCTCCGACGCTGCTCGCCACCAGCGACGCCGTCGAGGGGCCCCGGGCCAAGAAGTAGCACCGGCCGAGCACGGACCGCAGGAGCCGGCCACATGGATCTGAACCCTTCCGACGAGCAAGTCCAGCTCGTCGAGGCCTTTGAGGCGCTCTACGCCAAGGAGTCTCCGTCCGAGCGCGTGCGCTCGGCGGAGGCAACCGGCTTCGACGCCGACCTCTGGTCGACGCTCATCGAGACCGGGGCGGTCTCGATGGCCGCCGATGAGGCCGCTGGCGGGTGGGGAGCGACCCTGCTCGACCTGGCCCTCGTGGCCGAACAGCACGGCCGAGCCCTCGGCTCTGCGCCGATCATCGATGCCCAGGTGGCGGTACGCCTGCTGGGCCGGCTCGACAGCGGGGCCGCCAAGGATCTGCTCGTCGGCCACCTCGCCGGTGAGCGGCTGGTCTCCGTCGCCCTCCACCCGCCGATCGGTGGGGTCTTGAGGATGGTCCCCGCCGGAGCGGTCGCTGACTCGGTGATCTTCTTCGACGTGGGAGAGCTCTTCGCCATGGATCTGGGCGCAGAGAGAGCTCAGCTGCGCACGACCGGGGCGATGCCCGTGGCAGATCTTCCCGTCGCCGGCGCCACCTCGTTGGCCTCGGGTGCCGTCGCGAGCGAGGTCTTCGAGCGCGCACGTGACGAGTGGATGGCCCTGACCGCCAACGCCTTGGTCGGTCTGGCCAATCGCGCCCTCGAGATCGGCGTCGAGTACGTCAAGGAGCGCCACGCCTTCGGTACCCCGATCGGCTCGTTCCAAGCGGTGGCCCACGGTCTCGCCAATGCCCGGACATCGGCTGACGGCGCCATGCTGCTCAGCCGCGAGGCGGCGTGGGCCGCCGACGAGGACCCTGAGCGCTTCAGCGAGCTCGCCAGGCTGGCCTTCGGCTTCGCGACCGAGGCGGCCCGAGAGGCCAGCTACGCCAGCGAGCACTACCACGGCGGCTACGGATTCATGGCCGAGTACGACATCCAGCTCTACTGGCGGAGGGCCCATGCGTGGCCTGCGCTGATGGCCGAGCCTGACGTGATCTTCGCCAGCGCCGAGCGCGCTCGCCTTGACCGTCTGAAGAAGGGGGCCTGAGCATGGATTTCCGACTGGGAGAGTCGAGCGAAGCGTTCCGCGCCGAGGCGAAGGCGTTCCTCGACGAGCACTTCACCGAAGACGTCGAGCGAATGATGCATGAGACCGGCATCCACCACAGCTGGGACCTCCACCGGGCGCTCGCCGATCAGGGGCTCCTCGCCCCCAGCTGGCCCGAGGAGTTCGGCGGCCAGGGCAAGGGCCACCTAGAGATGATCGCGTTCCACGAGGAGTTCCAGCGTGCCGGGGCGCCGACCTACGGGCAGGGGACCACCGCGATAGTTCTTGGAATCATCCTTGCGCTCGGCTCCGACGAGCTCAAGAAGATGATCATCCCGCCCGCGCTGCGGGGAGAGTTCATCGTCTCCCTCGGCTTCACCGAGCCCGAATCAGGCTCCGACGTCGCCGCTGCGCAGACTCGAGCCGTGCGGGATGGCGACGAGTGGGTGATCAACGGCCAGAAGATGTTCACCACCAGCGCTCAGGACGCCAAGTACGTCTTCATGTTGACGAGGACGAATCCCGACGCGCCCAAGCACAGGGGGCTGACCACGTTCCTCGTCCCCATCGACGGCGGTGGTGTCGAGGTCCAGCCCGTCCAGACGATCTCGGGCGAGAGGACCAACATCACCTTCTACAGCGACGTGCGCATCCCCGACGTGATGCGCATCGGCGAGGTCGACAAGGGGTGGGACGTCATGGGTCTCGGTCTCACCCTGGAGCGCTCTGGGGCGCATGACGGCCACACGATCCGCCTGCAGCGGGCGATGGAGGCGTGGGCGACCACTCCGAACGAGATTGACGGCACGCTCCCCGCGGACGACGAGCGGACGCTGGCGAAGCTCGGGAGGATGGCTGCGGAAGCCGAGGTGACCACCCTGCTGGCCCGCCGGAGCGCATGGGTCGCCGACCAGGGTGGCCGGCCGGGCGTGGAGGGATCGATGGCAAAGCTGTTCTCCTCTGAGGCGCTCCTGCGTCAGTCTCGCGACTTCGTCAACCTCATGGGCCCCGACGGGATCCGATCGTTCGGGGATCCGACGGCTCCGGCGAAGGGCGAGGCGGAGTACGCCCTGCGCTTCGCACTCGGGACCACGACCTACGGCGGCACGAGCGAGATCCAGCGGGACATCGTGGCCCGTAACGGCCTCGGTCTCCCGCGCGCTCGCTGAGAGAGACCCCCGCTCCGGGGAACGTCGAGGGGCCTTGCGCCCCGCTCGACGCTGTCTACGGCCGGGTGCTCAGCAGGAAGGTGCCGCAGGTGACGCCGCCACCGGCCGCCACCGCTGCCACCTGAGGCTGCTTGGCCACCTGGCGCGCTCCTGCCTCGCCGCGCAGCTGGAGGCAGGCCTCGTGGAAGAAGCCGTAGCCGTGGAGCCGTCCCGCGGAGAGCTGGCCTCCGTGGGTGTTGAGGGGGAGCTCGCCGTCGAGGGCGATCCGCTGGCCACCTTCGATGAACGACCCGCTCTCACCCATCTCGCACAGCTGCATCGCCTCGAGCCACAGCAGCGCCAAGATGCTGAAGCCGTCGTAGAGCTCGGCGATGTCGACGTCCTTGGGGGTCAGGTCGGTGCGGGACCACATCTGGGCGGCGGCGTCGGCGCCGATCGTCCGAGACAGATCTCGGAGCTGGTCCCACGTGGCGCGGTCGTGGTTGGCCGAGCCCATCGCCTCGATGGTGATCGGCGTGCAGTCCAGATCCGCCGCCAGCTCCTTGCGAGAGATGATGAACGCGGTGGCTCCGTCGCACGGTGCATCGCAGTCGAAGAGGCGAAGTGGGGTGGAGATCATGCGGGCGCTCATGTAGTCGTCCATCGTCATCGGTTCGGCGTAGATGGCGTTGGGGTTGAGCCCGGCGTTCTTCCGGGAGTTCAGCGCGATCTGGGCGAGCTGCTCGGGGGTCGTGCCGTACTTGTGCATGTGGGCCTGGGCGAACATGGCGATCCAGTTCGCTGCCGAGGCCGAGCCGAAGGGCAGCAGCCACTCCATGGAGCCCGACGCGTACTGCGTCAAGGCCCCCGACGCCTTGCGACCGCCGGTCCCCTGGGCGGACCCTTCCCACACCGAGCGGAAGCACAGCACGTGGTTCGACAGGCCGGCGGCGACGGCCATGCACGCTTTCATCACCGAGCCCAGCTGCCCGGCGGTCTCGACGCCGCTGTCGTAGAAGCCGACCTTGAGGCGCATCGCGTCGAGGATCTCGTAGGCGCCGGCACCGCTGAACCCGGGGCTCCCTCCGACCGCGCCGGGATACGTCGAGAGGCCGTCGATGTCCTCGACGCGGAGTCCTGCATCCTTGATCGCCGCGTAGCAAGCATCAAGGGTGAGGCCCAGAGGGTCGCGGCCCAAGCGGCGGCCGATGTCGGACTGCCCGATGCCGCTGACGACGCAGTTCCTCTCGAGGGGGGTCTCGGTCAAGGTCATCTCACTTGCCTCCTGTCGGCTCGAACAGCGGGATCCACACGTCACCGTTGGCGTCCTCGTGGTGCTCGAAGAGCACTTGGACCGGCATCCCGACGTGGACGTCCTCGGCCTCGCAGTTCACGAGGTTGGTGGTCAGGCGAAGCTCGGGCTGCTCGTCGATCTCCACGATGGCGATGAGGTAGGGGACCTCGACGCCCGGGATCCACGCCTGGTGGTTGATGGTGAAGCTGGCCACCGTCGCTCGGCCGCTCACCGCTTCCGGGGCGACGTCCTTCGACTGGTCGTGAGGGCACGTCGGCGTCGGAGGGTGGAGGTAGTACCCGCACTCCTGGCAGCGCAGGATGGTCAGGTGGCCCTGCTCGCCTCCCTGCCAGAAGTGGCGATTCCGATCGCTGAGCTCCGGAAGGATCCGGAACGGGACACTCGGCTCTGGCACGTCTACTCCCCCTCAACATCGCCCGGCGCCAACTCGGCGCCCCGGGCGCTCTGCCGAGACTAGCCGTGCGAGGCGACGAGCCGGAGTGTCCGAGACCCGCTGCTCCGCCGTGGATGTGGATGTGGAGGTCGAGGGAGGTCGCCAACCCCTGGAGCACCGAGATGCCGGCATGGTACGTTGAATTCCGTTGTCTCCGACCCCTTGGTCGGTGAGCCGGTGAGGAATCTGAAGGATGGGGGGGCCCTGGATGGACGTCGATGACCTGATCTTGGTGAGCGTGGACGATCACGTGGTCGAGCCGCCGAACGTGTTCGAAGGCCGGCTTCCGGCGAAGTACGTGGACCTTGCCCCGAAGTTCGCAACCCTTGATGACGGGACCGACGCGTGGCTCTACGAGGGCCAGGTGCTGGGCAACGTCGCCCTCAACGCGGTGGCGGGCCGCCCTGCTGAGGAGTACGGGATGGAGCCGACCTCCTTCGACCAGCTCCGCCCCGGCTGCTACGACATCGACGAGCGCGTCAAGGACATGGACGCCAACGGGGTCCTCGGGTCGCTCTGCTTCCCGTCGTTCCCCCAGTTCTGCGGGCAGCTCTTCGCCAGGACCGACGACAAGGACGTCGCGCTGGCGATGGTCCAGGCATACAACGACTGGCACATCGACGAGTGGTGCGGCACCCACCCAGGGCGGTTCATCCCGTGCCCGATCCCGGCGATCTGGGACCCGGAGATCGCGGCGGCAGAAGTTCGCCGCACCGCGGCGAAGGGCGCGCACGCCGTGACCTTCTCGGAGAACCCGTCGAAGCTCGGCTGGCCGTCGATCCACTCCGACCACTGGGACCCGTTCTGGCGTGCGTGCGAGGAGGAGCAGGTGACCGTCTGCATGCACATCGGCTCGTCGTCCGCCCTGGTGATCACGTCCGCCGACGCCCCGATCGATGTGCTGATCTCGCTGACCCCGATCAACATCGTCCAGGCGGCTGCCGATCTCATCTGGTCCCCGGTCTTCCGCAAGTTCCCGAACATCAAGGTCGCGCTCTCAGAGGGCGGGATCGGGTGGATCCCGTACTTCCTCGAGCGAATCGACTACCAGTACCAGAAGCAGCATGCATGGACCGGGCAAGACTTCGGCGATCGCCTGCCGAGCCAGGTGTTCAACGACCACGTCATCACCTGCTTCATCGACGACCAGTTCGGGCTGGCGAACACGGACTTCCTCAACATGGACAACGTGACCTGGGAGTGCGACTACCCGCACTCCGACTCGACGTGGCCCACCGCACCAGAGCAGCTCTGGAAGTCGATCGGCGGGCTCCCCGACGAGCAGATCAACAAGGTCACGTACCTCAACGCCATGGAGCACTTCAGCTACGACCCGTTCTCGTCGATCCCGAAGGACCAGGCGACGGTTCGTGCGCTGCGCGCGCGGGCGGCGGGACACGATGTCTCGATCAAGGCGCAGAGCAAGGGACCAGTGAAGGCCCACGCGACGTTGGCGTCAGACCTGGGCAAGATCTCAGAGGGAGACAGATGACAACCGAGATGTCTGACACAGCGAGCAACTACGACCCAGCCATCGTGTTCGACCCGGCGACCGGGCTCAACCCCCAGGCCTATTACAAGATGGCCCGAGCGATCGGTTCGGTCCTGCCCGGCCCGTTCGGCGGTCACCAGGTCATGACGCACGAGTCCGTGGAGTGGGTGCTCCAGCACCCTGAGCTCTTCTCCTCCTCGATGGAGGCGGTCGACCTGGGCCAGACCGTGCCGCTGATCCCCTTGCAGGTCGACCCACCGGACCACTCGAAGTACCGCAAGCTCCTTGACCCGATCTTCGCTCCGAAGAAGATGAACGCCCTCGAACCGGACGTCACGGCGATGGTCAACGGACTGATCGACCAGTTCATCGACACCGGCTCGTGCGAGTTCACCACCGACATCTCGGTGCCGCTTCCCTCGCAGGTCTTCCTCCGGCTCCTCGGCCTTCCCCTCTCTGAGCTCGACATGTTCCTCGGGATGAAGACCGGGATCCTGCATCCCCCGGGCGACGACATCGATGAGATGATGAAGAACCAGCACACGAGCGCTGCTGACGTCGAGCGCTACTTCACCGAGGCGCTCGGCGAGCGCAGGCGCAAGCCCGCGGACGACATCTTGAGCATGTTCCTCGCCGCCGAGGTCGATGGGGCGAAGCTGACCGATGACGAGATCCTCGGGATCTGCTTCCTCTTCATCATCGCCGGCCTCGACACCGTGACCGACACCCTGGAGTGCTTCTTCTCGTATCTCGCTCAGCACCCTGACCAGCAGGCCAGGATCGTGGCCGACCCCACGATCATCCCCTCCGCCGTCGAGGAGCTCCTGCGCTGGGAGACCCCGGTGACCGGCGTGTCGCGAGTGGCGACGCAAGACACCGAGATCTTCGGCTGTCCGGTGCACGCGGGGGAGGGCATCAACCCGACCCTCGGGTCTGCGAACACCGACGAGACCTTCCTGCCTGATGCCTACATCGTGGATCTCGCCCGGAACCCGAAGCACTTCGCGTTCGGGGTGGGGGTCCACCGCTGCCTCGGGTCGCACCTGGCCCGCCTCGAGCTGAGGACCACGCTTCGTGAGTGGCACAAGCGGATCCCGGCGTACTCGATCGTTCCGGGGACCGAGCTCAAGGTCTCCTACGGGCTGCGCCAGTTCGAGTCACTCCCATTGGTGTTCGGCTGACCACCAGCAGTACGGTAGGGAACACGGTTAGCACTTCTATATGAGATTGTGCCCCGGCGACCCGCGAAGGTTCGCCGGCGATGAGGGGATGAAGCGTGGATCTTGAACTCACTGACGACCAGGGGCTCTTCCGCGAGACCACGGCGAAGTTCATCGAGGCGACCTGTCCGATCGACACCGTCCGCGAGTGGTCCGAGAGCGAGCCCCACGGGTTCAACCGCAAGTGGTGGAGCCAGGGCGCAGAGCTCGGGTGGACCTCCCTGCTGGTGTCCGAAGAACACGGGGGAGGGAGCGTCTCAGGACACGGCCTGCTCGATCTGATCCTCGTCGCCGAGGAGCAGGGTCGCCGGGTCACCCCGGGACCGCTCCTGCCTGTGAACGTCGTGGCCGCCGCGCTCTCGGAGTTCGGCACCTCGGAGCAGGCAGATCGCCACCTCCCCGGCCTCCTCTCGGGTGAGTCGATCGCCACCTGGTGCATCGAAGCGGGGAGAGGCTCGATCCTCCCCGGAGGCCCTCGGCTCCAGGCGACCAAGGACGGAGCGGGCTACCGCATCAGCGGCGTGACCGCTCCTATCGAGGCGGCGGATGTCGCTGATCTCTTCCTGGCGGTCGCCGACGTCGATGGCGTGCCGATCCACGTGCTCGTCGACGCAGCGACCCCCGGGGTCGTGGTGTCCGAGATGGAGAGCATCGACTTTGTCCGTCGACACGGCGCCGTCCACTTCAACGACGTGAGCATCGGCGCGGGTTCCCTCCTGGGCGGTGTCGCTGATGCGAGCGAGCAGATCGATCGACTCCTCGATCTGGCGGTCGTCATCCAGTGCGCCTCGATGTCAGGGGCGATCGACCAGGTCCTCGGGTTCACCCTCGAGTACGCGTTCGACCGCTACTCGTTCGGCCGCCCGCTTGCGTCCTACCAGGCGCTCAAGCACCGGTTCGCCGACCACAAGATCTTCGCCGAGGCATCGCTGGCCACGACCGTTGCCGCCGCCAATGCCGTGGACGCCCGGGCGGGGGACGCCTCGGAGCTCGCCAGCACGGCCAAGGCGTACATCGCTCAGAGCGTCACCTCCGAGCTGCACGACTTCGTGCAGCTGACCGGGGGGATCGGGACCACGTGGGACCACGATCTCCACCTCTTCATTCGCCGAGCGGTCCAGGAGAGAGCGCTCCTCGGGTCGCCGGCAGATCACCGTGAACGGATCGCATTGATCCTTGGGCTGGGAGCAGCATGAGCACCGAATCAACCACCGATGCAGCTGAAGATGTCGAGTCCTTCCGCCTCCGGGCGCGGGCCTGGCTGGCAGAGAACATGCCCCGGATCGAGGGCAAGTCGAACGCGGACATCGCGCGCGAAGACGAGAACGGGGTCTACGCCCGCAAGCTCCAGAAGATCCTCTTCGACGGAGGGTTCGCCGGGCTCTGCTTCCCGGTCGAGTACGGCGGCCAGGGTCTCTCGCTGGCCCACCAGCGTGCGTTCACCGAGGAGTCTGGTCCCTATCAGATGCCCACGGTGCTCAACATCCCGTCGCTGTCCATCCTCGGGGCGACGTTGCTCGACTTCGGGACCGAAGCACAGAAGAAGCGACACCTGCCGAAGCTGATCTCCGGTGAGGAGATCTGGGTCCAGTTCCTCTCGGAGCCCTCCGGTGGCTCGGACCTGGCCGGACTCGTGACCAAGGCCACCCGCGACGGCGACATCTTCCACCTGAACGGGTCGAAGATCTGGAGTTCCGGGGCCTTCCGCGCCGACTACGCGCTCGTGCTCGCTCGCACCAACCCCGAGGTCCCCAAGCACAGCGGGATCACGGTGTTCATCCTGAAGATCCACCAGCCCGGCGTCGAGATCCAGCAGATCAAGATGGCCACCGGCGCCAACGAGTTCTGCCAGGAGTTCTTCGATGACGTCCCGATCCCGATCGAAGATGTGCTGGGGAAGATCGATGACGGCTGGACCGTGGCCTCCCGTCTCCTGTTCCATGAGCGAGACGCCATGGGTGGGGGGAGTCCCTACCTCAGCGGCCAGGGCCAGCGCGGCCACGGCACCTCGAACCGCAGCGATCTGATCGAGCTCGCCGAGTCGAACGGGACGCTGGGTGATCCGGCGATCCGCCAGCTGATTGCAGAGGCCAAGATCAACGAGACCGTCGGCGAACAGCTCACGGCTCGGACCGCCACGGCGATCAAGCAGGGGCTCGTTCCAGGGACCGCGGGATCGATCCCGCGCCTGTACTCCGCGATGACCTCGGAGCGTCGCCAGGAGATCAACCTGGAGATCCTCGGGACCGCGGCGCCTGTGTGGGAGCCGGGAGCCCCGTCGCGGCAGAAGTCCCTCGACTACCTCATGCGCCAGGGCGGGAGCCTCGGCGGAGGGAGCAACGAGATGCAGCGGAACATCATCTCGGAGCGGGTGCTCTTGATGCCCCGTGAGTACGCCGCGGACAAGGACAAGCCCTTCAACGAGGTGCTCCACAATCAGACGCCGACCCGACCTCGCTGATCAAGCGCCCGCCGTCGCGGTCCGCACTCGCTCTTCTCGCAGAGCGGGTCCTTGACGATCGGCGGGCACTGCAGCGGGAGCGCCGCGGTGCACGCGGCTCCCTCGGAGTTGACCGTCGAGCCACCGCTCGGTGAGGTCGCGTGATCACGCGGCCTGACGGTGGCGATCACCGCGCTCGTCTGCCCCACGGCGCCCTGGTGGCGTCGGGCCCGAGCCCACCGCCGGCGAAGCCCCAGGGGGACGTCAGCAATGGTCCTCCCTAGGCACTCGGGAGCCGATCCCAGGCCTCTGGGTCGTCGCGGATCGCTGGTGGGGTCCGGAAGGCGGCGAGCCCGTCGAGGATGGCAGCGCTGGCCGACTGGATGGCCTGGCACGACTGCTGGATCGCGCCCCTGACGTCGGCGTTCGGGCCAAGCCACGATGCCACGTAGCCGGCGCTGTAGGCGGCGGCGTCCGCACCCGATGCAGCGAGGACGATGTAGGCGACGGACTCGGCCTCGATCTCCGCCCGCGCCCGATCCGTCTGGGTGCGGTGGAGCAGGACGTGGCCCAGCTCATGGGCCAGCGTCTTGGCTCTCTGGAGCGGAGCGTTGGCCCTCTCGACGACGATGGTGGCCGTCGACCATCGGCACTCGCCGTTGACGCCCGGCGGGAGCTTGTCGAGGACGACATCGAACCCCAGTGTCGAGGCGACCCGGATGAGCCGAGACGTCAGCTCGGCAGGCTCGTCTCGGCGGAGCAAGGTGACGGGGCTCGGCAGGGGGGCGCCGTCGGTCTGGGAGACGTCGAAGACGTTCACCCACCGGAACCCCGTCAGACGACCCTCCTCCTCGTCCCGGCCACGAACGATCATGGGCGCCAGGATGCTGATGCCCCGCTCGCCCTTGAGGACGTAGCGGCCTAGGGCCTCCCATGTGCGGAACCCGGCCACTGAGGTGGCCTCTGGCCGCTGCATGGAGATCAACAGGACGTTGCGATGGCTGTAGTGATGGAAGCGCGACTGGACGGCGAGGTAGCGCTGCCAGGTCGCAGTCGTCTGGAGCTCGAGCACCCGCGTCTCGAGCTGGTCGAGCAGGTGCTCCCTCCTCTCGATGAGGTCGTGGCGGCGGTTGGCGTGGGTGGTGGTCACGCACCCAAAGGTCGCGGTGAGAGACCGTGCGCGACCCCCCGGGGAGTCCCACCTCGATCTCAGCGGTGATCCGCCGCCGAGTTTGCGAGGATCCCAAGAGCGCGGTCGACGCCGGGCTCTGCAACCACGAGGTGGTCGTGGTGCGGGCCGGTGAGCACGTTGCAGGCGATGCCGACCTGGGTCAGGGCTCCGGAGACCGCCGCGGTCAGGCCGACGGCGTCGGGAGCGCTCTCGAGGTCTAGGGTGATCTACGCGGCGACGAAGTCGGGGGGGGTGACCGACTCGAGCTGCGTCGTCCTAGGCGACGACCGTGGTCCCCTCGTCTTCGGTACTCAGCGCGGCGATCGCGGCCCGGTCGACGTCGGCGGTGCCCGGAAGGAAGACGAAGCACCCGCGCTCTGTGTGACCGAGAGCGTGGAGAGCAGGACGCCGAGATCCTGCTCGGGCCGTGGATCGCCCATCAGATGACGGTGCCGGGCCCTCCGTCGTCGGTGACGACCGAACCACCACCCGCAGCCCAGGCCTGCATTCCACCGACGAGGTTCGCCGCGTCGAAGCCATGGAAGACCAGGACCTCCGCTGCCGCCTGGGAGCGTCCACCCGAGCGGCAGATGCAGATCACTGCGACCGAGGGATCGAGCTCACCGAGCCGGGACTCGAGCTCCTGGAGCGGGATGAACCGCGCCGAGGGGGCATGGCCGGCGCCGAACTCCTCGGGAGTCCTCACGTCGAGAAGGAGCGATCCGCCGTCAATTCGGCGCTGCGCTTCGGTAGGTTCACATTGGGCGATGGGTGGAGTGGGATCAGACATGGCCTCTATGGTGGCACGCAGAGGGAAAGGTAGGCCGTCAGTGACTGAGATCGAACCAGGGAAGTTCTTGGCATTGCTTGATGAGCCTGAGACGCTGACGGTCATCGACGTCCGGACGCCCGAAGAGTTTGAGGAGTGGTCGATCCCCAGGGCGATCAACATCCCCCTCGACCAGATCGAGACCCGGATCGGCGAGATCCCCACCGACGGACTGGTGGTCCTGGTCTGCGGACAGGGCCTGCGAGCCGAGGAGGCCTCGGGGATCCTGGCGGACCAGGGGGTTGACGCCATGGTGCTGGCCGGTGGCATGGCCGCCTGGGCCAGGACCTACGACGAGGTTGCACTCCATCTCGGAGGTGTCACCATCGTCCAGATCCGGCGTCGGGGCAAGGGGTGCCTGTCCTACGTGGTGGGGGCAGAGGACTCCTGCGTGGTGATCGATCCGTCCATCGACATCGAGCGGCCGATCGCCATCGCGAACGCGAGGGGCTGGCAGGTGACGCACGTCGCCGACACCCACCTCCATGCCGATCACGTCAGCGGTGCTCGGCTCCTCGCCGAGGCAACCGGGGCGGCACTGGTGCTCAGCGATTCCGATGACTATGCCTTTGCTGTCGAGCCACTGGCCCATGATGCGCCGATCCCTCTGGGTCGATCGCACGCCCTGGGGATCGGCGCCCTGAGGACGCCGGGCCACACCATGGGGTCGACCACGTTCTTCGTCACCGACGTGGCGCTCTTCACCGGCGACACCCTCTTCATCGAGAGCGTCGGCCGACCCGACCTGGCCGACAAGGCCGAGCAGTTCGCACTCGAGCTGTTCCGCTCCCTTCACGACGAGCTGCTCCAGTTCGATGACGACATGCTCGTGCTTCCCGCTCACTACGGACCGAGCGTCGAGGTCCGGAGCGACCACCTCGTCGGCTCCACCTTGGGCGAGCTTCGCACGTCCTTGGCTGCGCTCTCGATGGACGCCAAGGAGTTCGTGGCCTGGTCCGCCGGGCAGGCCACGAACAGGCCTCCGAACTACCAGTCCATCGTTGAAGCCAACCAGGGTCTGGTGACCCTCACGGGTGAAGAGACCAACGCCCTCGAGCTCGGTCCGAACCGGTGCGCCGTGGCGACGACGCCTGGGCACCAGGGCGTCTAGTCGCTCGTCCCGCGCGCCCCACCTTGATCTCTGCAAGAATTATAAGTGCACTATTTTCGACGTTCTAACCGGGAGAAGCCATGAAGATCAGTACGATGCTCGACTACTCCGGCGGCTTCAAGAGGTCCGCCCAGAACGTCGTCGAGCTCGAGAAGGCCGGCCTCGACCTCGTGTGGGTGGCCGAGGCGTACGGGTTCGATGGGCCGAGCCTCATGGGCTACCTCGCAGCACTGACCGAGAACGTCGAGATCGGCTCGGCGATCTTGACCATCTACACCCGCACGCCGACCCTCATGGCGATGACCGGTGCGGGCCTCGACGCCCTGAGCGACGGTCGCTTCCACCTCGGCCTCGGTGCCTCGGGCCCTCAGGTGATCGAGGGGTTCCACGGCGTCCCCTACGATGCTCCCCTTGGCCGGACCCGGGAGATCGCGGCGATCTGCCGACAGGTCTGGAAGCGAGAGGGCCCGGTCGAGTTCGACGGGAAGTACTACCAGCTCCCGCTCCCCGCCGGGAAGGGGACCGGACTCGGCAAGGCGCTCAAGATCATCACCCATCCGGTCCGTCCGACCATCCCGATCTGGCTTGCAGCCCTCGGCGAGAAGAACGTGGAGATGACAGCGGAGATCGCCGACGGCTGGATCCCCCACCTCTTCATCCCGGAGAAGGCGCACAAGGTGTGGGGCGCCTCGCTGGCTGCCGGAACCGCGAAGCGGGACGCCTCCCTGGCGCCGCTGATGCTCACCGCCGGCGGGATGCTGGCCATCGGTGAGGGCGACGACGTGATCGCCCTCCGCGAGAAGGTCCGTCCGATGGTCGCCCTCTACGTGGGTGGGATGGGGGCCAAGGGCAAGAACTTCTACAACGACGTGGCGGTCCGCTACGGCTACGAGAAGGAAGCCGAGGTCATCCAAGACCTTTACCTCTCCGGCAAGAAGGCCGAGGCCGAGGCGGCGGTCCCCGATGAGTTCCTCGAGCTCACCACGCTCTGCGGCCCAGAGGCCTACGTCGCCGACCGCATCGCCGCGTACAAGGAGGCGGGGGTGACGCACCTCCAGGTGGCTCCCGTCCCGACCGCTGGCCAGCGGCCTGCCGATCTCATCGAGACCGTCAAGCGCCTCGCTGGCTAGGAGACTGTTGTCGTATTGGAGTTCGCCGGGAGGACACAATTCGACCTCCGCACAGGATCGTCCGTAAGGCCCGATCTCCATCTTGGCGGACCCGCCATCTCATTTCCGCAGCGATTCTCGAAGAGTGTCGAGAAAAACAACGGTCTCCTAGTGCCGTGTCAGCCAACGTTCGGGGTGCCCCTGAGGCACTTCGGGGATGCACCCGCTTTCAGCGCCTCTTCGCCGTCCTCTAATGGATGAGGACCTTCAGGGCGTCGTACTTCGCAGCGTTGCCGAACACTTCGTACGCCTCGAGCATCTGGTCGAAGGAGAACTCATGGGTGACGAACTTCTCGGCGGGCAGCTTGTGCTC
>JADGOD010000110.1 GCA_017883125.1 Acidimicrobiales bacterium | reverse complement strand
GGATCCACGCCTTGGCGAAGAGCCTCTCCTGCTCGAGCTCGAAGATCTCGGCATCGGTGTGCACGCGGGCGGACAGCGTCCGATTCTCGCGGTCGATCAGGTCCTCGAGACGGGTGCCATCGGCGAGAACAACGCCGACCCCATCCATATCATCTCCCTGCATCTGAACCTCCTCAGATCAGTGGACGTCAGAACACTTCTTCGCCAGCACCGCCCACCGCGGCCGTGTCCAGTGCCGGTGGGGCGAAGGCGAGCGGCGGGCGGGCGGACGGCGATCAAACCGTGGCGGGCTGCACGACGATGCGCTCGCGAGGTGGAAGGCCGACCGTGGTACGAGCGATCCGGTCGATCTCCTCGCGCATCGCACAGAAGACCTCGATGCTGGCCTTGGTACCCCAGAGCATCTCCTCCTGGACCTCGCGCGTCGTGCCGTACTTGAGCAGGAGCTTGAGCTCACCTCCGCCGTGGAACTGATCCTTGTAGGCGTGGATCGCGGCGAAGACCAGCTTCTCGGCAGGGACCCCGGTCCGCTCGGAGAGCGACGCCGAGTCGCGCCCCGACAGGCCGCTGGCAAGCTGCGTCTCGGAGAGCAGCTGCTTGCGGAGCGTCACCGCCTCCTTGGTCGAGCCGATCTCGAGCGCGGAGAGCGCGGCGAAGCCTCCCTGCCAGCTGAGCGTGCGGGAGAAGTTCTCCAAGGCGTGGACGCACGCCAGCACGATGGGCGTCGCCTGAGTTGCGGCGATCTCCTCGCGCGGCATGCCACAGGCCTCGGCTTCTTCGTAGAGCACGTCGATGTGGCAGCGGCCATCCGCGTCCACGTCAGCGACCTCCTCGTCGACGCAGTCCTCGATGACCGTGCGGCGGACGTCCTGGTACGGGCAGCGGCTGGCGACCTCCATGAGCCAGCTCGGGAACTTCCACGCGAAGTACGAGAAGTGCTGCAGGAAGGTCGCGTGGTAGAGACGGCCCTGCGCCTGGTCGAGCTCGGTGGGAAACGCGTATCCCGCGTCCATGGCCAGCCTCGTCCGCACGACCGTGTCGATGAGACGCTCTTTGAACTCCTCCTCGGACATCGCATCTGCGCTGCGAGGCGGCACGCCCCGACCTCGTCCATCTGTTGGCCAAGCCATGAATCTGACCTCCCCTTCTCACTTCGTCCACTTGGACGAGCAGATCGTTCTTCGATCAACTTCTTGATCGTTACAAGTATAAAGTGTACACCTCGAGCAGCCCGAGTCAAGGACGTACGTCTGTGCGCCCCGCAATACCGTCCGGATTCAATGGGGCTTCCGGCATCAGCGGCGATCTTCAACTGAGCGAACCTGGCCTGGACGCAGTCCACGTGCGACTGGCCGAGCCCGGTGCCGACGACGTCGGCGAAGAAGCAGTTGTCGGCGGCCACGATCAGGTCGTAGGCCCACATGAGCATGAGGCCGGCGGCGACGAACGTCCCCTGGACCTAGGCGATGGTGATCTTGCGCAGGTTCCTCCAGCGCAGCGTGTTCTGGAACTAGTGGTGCCACTCCTGGAGCATCATCTTCTCGGCACCCTGGCGGGTGCCGCCGTCGATCTTCGAGGTGGGGTGGTTCACCCGGTCGTCCTGGGACTCGGGCGAGCCGAGGTCGTGGCCCGAGGAGAAGAGCGGGCCGGTGCCACCAAGGATGATCACGCGGCAGGTGTCGTCCTCCTCGGCCAGCTTGAAGGCCTCGTCGAGCTCGACGAGCAGGCCGCGGTTCCGCGCGCTCCGGAGGGCCGATGGTTGCACAGGGTGCTGTCAGTGATCCTCGTCAGATCGACGGCTGCCTCGACTCGTCCGTTGGCCGCTGCGCCTACCCCGGACCGTTGGGCCACTTGACCATGCAGCCCGCATCGATCGGGATGCTGGCTCCGGTCATGCTCTTCGACTCGTCCGAGGCCAGGTAGAGCACCAGGTCAGCCACCTCTTCGGGCTCAATCCAGGGGGTGGGCAGGGCGTGGTAGTGCTCCGACGCCGGGATGAAGTCCTCCCGGGTGACCTCTTCGAGGTCGGGGCGGAAGATCTTGTAGATGCCCTCGCTGTTCATCAGGTGCGTGTTGCAGTTGGTCGGGTGGACGACGTTGACCCGCGCGCCGCTCGATGCGAGGTGCAGCGCCATCTGCTCGGTGTAGCCCACCAGCGCCTTCTTGGACCAGCTGTAGCCTGACCCGCCGGGCCCCATGAGGGTCCTCGGGTCGACCGACGGAGACATCGTGTTGGGGATCAGGGCGGCCGTCGAGCCGGTGATGATGATCGAGGCGCCCCTCCCGGCAGGAATGAGGTGCGGGATCGCCACGGCGACGGTGTTCATAACGCCGATCAGGTCGACGTCGATGGCGTCCTGGAAGTCGAGCGGGTTGGGGTCACCCATCGCCATCGGCAGGATGCCGGCGTTGGCGCAGACCGTGGTCAGCTGACCCAGCTGGCTGACACCCTCGGCGAGTGCCTCGCGCAGCTGGTTGCGGTCGCGCACGTCGGCCTTGATCGCGACGCACTTGCGCCCTTGGCCCTCGACCAGCGCCTTGGTCGCCATGAGATCGTCCCAGCTCGACAGCGGGTACGGGTTCGACTCGATGTTCTCGCAGATGTCGATGGCGATGATGTCGGCGCCCTCGGATGCCTGCTTGACCGCGTGTGCCCGACCCTGTCCACGGCCCGCTCCCGTGATGAACGAGACCTTGCCCTCCATGCGTCCTGCCATGATTTCTCCTTTGTGTCCTTCGCTAAGTGTTGTTGGTTGTGTGCTCGGTGGAACTTCAGACTTCGGATTCGGTGGCTCGGTGTCCCTAGCCGGCAGGCCAGGCAACGATCTTTGTCTCGAGGTACTGCTCGAATCCCTCGATGCCGTTCTGGCGACCGATGCCACTGCTCTTGTAGCCGCCGTACGGCATGTCAGCTCCATACCACACACCGCCGTTCACGGAGATCGAACCCGTGCGGATCCGACGGGCGATCCCCATGGCCCGGTCCTGGGAGCCGAAGACACCGCCGGAGAGTCCGTACTGCGAGTCGTTGGCGATCCGGATTGCATGCTCGTCGTCGTCGTACGCGATCACGGCGAGGACGGGACCGAAGATCTCCTCCTGGGCGATGGTCATCGAGTTGTCGACGTTGGTGAAGACGGTCGGCTCCACGAACCAGCCCTTGGGAAGCTGAGCCGGCCGGTTCCCGCCGAGGGCGAGGGTGGCACCCTCCTCCACTCCCTTGGCGATGTAGCCCATGACCCGATCGCGCTGCTTCTCGCTGATGAGTGGTCCCATGATCATGTTCGGGTCGTTGGGGTCGCCGTAGGGGATCATCGACATGCCCGCCAAGATGAGCTCGACGCCCTCGTCGTAGCGGGCACGAGGCAGCAAGATCCTGGTCTGCATGGCACAGCCCTGGCCGGCATGCATGCAGACCATCGAGGTCATCGGCACCACAGCGTTGAAGTCAGCGTCGTCCAAGATGATGGCCGCCGACTTGCCGCCCAGCTCGAGGAAGACGCGCTTCATCGTGTTGGCGCCCTTCTCCATAATGCGCTTCCCCGTCACCGTCGAACCGGTGAACGAGATCATGTCGACCAGCGGCGACAAGGTGAGCTCTTCACCGACGAGGTGCTCTGAGGACGTCACGACGTTGAAGACACCGGCGGGGATGTCCGTCTTCTCGGCCACCAGGCGACCGAGGCGCGTGGCGTTCCACGGGGTGTCGGGGGCCGGCTTGAGCACGGTGGTGTTGCCGGTGGCAAGGACCTGGGCGATCTTGTTGATCGTGACCTCGAAGGGGTAGTTCCACGGGACGATCGAGCCGACGACGCCCATCGCTTCCTTCCAGATCGCACGGCGGGACGGAACGCCCATGACCTCTGCGTCGGCGAGCTGACGGTCCCAAGGGAACTTGTCGATCATCTCAGCCGGCCACAGCAGGGACTCCGCGAGCGGCATGTCGAGCTGGGCCATCGTCGTCACCATGATCGGGGTCCCGACCTCGTCAACGAGCTCCTGGCGGAGCTCCTCCTTCTCGGCGACGAGCGCCTCGTGGAGCTGGATGAGGCACTGCTTGCGGAACGCGTGGTTCGTCGACCAGTCGGTCTCGTCGAAGGCACGGCGTGATGCGGCGATCGCCCTCTGCATCTCGGCGACACCCGCATCGGCCACGACCCCGAGGACCTCTTCGGTGGCGGGGTTGATGTTGTCGAAGGTCTTGCCGGAATCGGCGTGAACCAACTCCCCGTTGATAAGCATTCGCTCCTCAGGGACGTACTTCTCAGCCATGACTGATGCTCCTTCCCGAGCACTCACACGCTTCAGGTCGTGGATCCAATCCGGTGCTTCGGTCAACGAGAGACTTCGACCACGTCCCAGGAGCGAGCATGCGGCCAGCCGTCCACATGGACACCTACCGAGAGATCCCCCTCCCGAAGCGTGGCAGCAATCCCCCGCCGCCTTCACCCCGACGAAGGCACGGTAGCACCTTCGATGAGGACATGACACCCCGAGTGGCACCACGGCGATCACCACATCTGCGCGCACCCGAGATTGCAGGGATCAGAAGCGATACGGTCTCATCCACGGTGGTTGCATCCGATCGCCAGCAGGGTGTGGAGGGAGGGCAATGCATCCGGGGACTCACGCCGCGCAGCGGCCAGACGCGCCGGCGGTGATCGCCGCCGGGACCGGTGCGATCGTCACCTACGCCGAGCTCGAGGCCGCCTCGAACCGCCTCGCCCACCTCTTCCGCCGCCAAGGTCTGCGCCCGGGAGGTCACATCGCCGTCCTCCTCGACAACACCCCACGATTCCTCGAGGTGGCCTGGGCCGGGATCCGAGCAGGGCTCTACGTCACTCCGATCAACTGGCATCTGGGGCCCGACGAGGCCGGCTACATCATCGAGGACTGCGACGCCTCGGCCCTGATCACCTCGTCAAGGTTCGCCGAGACGATTCAGAAGATCGGGCCCTCGCTGGGATCGATCCCCCTCCGGCTGTCGATGGGTGGCGGGATCGAGGGATTCGATGACCTCGACGAGGCGCTGTCGACGACGCCGACCACGCCGATCGACGACGAGTCCGAGGGCAGCTTCATGTTCTACTCGTCGGGCACCACGGGTCACCCCAAGGGGATCCTCCCCCCGCTCTCCGGCGCCCCGTTCGGTACGGGCACCCGGCTCGACGAGCTCCTGAAGGGCCTCTACGGCTTCACCCCCGAGACCGTCTACCTCTGTCCCGCTCCGCTCTACCATGCCGCCCCGGCGGGTTGGTCGCTCTCGGCCCAGCGCCTTGGAGGGACCGTCGTCCTCATGGATCGCTTCGACCCCGAGGAGTCCCTGGCGACGATCGAGCGCTACAAGGTGACCCACGCCCAGTTCGTCCCCACCCACTTCGTCAGGCTGCTCAAGCTGCCCGAGGACGTGCGCCGCTCCTACGACCTCTCGAGCCTCGAGATGGTCATCCACGCTGCCGCACCGTGCCCGATCGAGGTCAAGCGCTCGATGATCGACTGGCTCGGGCCGATCATCTACGAGTACTACGCCGGCAGCGAGGGCAACGGGTTCTGTGCGATCGGTCCCGAAGAGTGGTTGGCCCACCCCGGATCGGTCGGTCGCTCCATCCTGGGCCCGGTGCACATCACCGACGAGGACGGCAACGAGGTCGGCATCGGTGAGTCGGGCCAGATCTGGTTCGAGACCCAGGGCCGCTTCGAGTACCACAAGGATCCGACCAAGACCGCCCAGGCGTTCAGCGAGCAAGGCTGGAGCACCCTCGGCGACATCGGGTACCTCGACGGCGAGGGGTTCGTCTACCTGACCGACCGGATCGCGCACACCATCATCTCGGGCGGCGTCAACATCTACCCCCGTGAGATCGAAGATGTCCTTGTCGTCCATCCCGCCGTCGCTGACGTGGCGGTGATCGGGATCCCCGATGAGGAGATGGGCGAATCGGTCCTGGCTGTCGTCGAGCTGAGAGACGCGAGCGCTGACACCGAGGAGCTCAAGACCGAGCTCCTCGATCTCTGCCGGAGCCACCTGGCGGGTTTCAAGTGCCCGCTCCGGGTCGACTTCGTGACCGAGCTCCCCCGGCTGCCCACCGGGAAGCTGCTCAAGCGCGTGCTGCGCGACGAGTACGCGTCGCGCACGCCCTGACCAAGGGCTCATCGTCCACCTGATCGGAGCCAGCCCTCGTCGTCTGGCCGATGGCACCCCCAGCCACGTCGTGCGGAACGCCCGCTCGGGCCAGGCTCTTTCACACAACCTTGCGGGCTAATCCTGACTGTCCTAGTATAGAAGTATGAAAACTCGACTTACTCGGAATTCTCCCACCGCAAGGGCTGTCCGACTCTTCGGGCTCCTCGGCGCCATGGCGGTGCTCACCGCCGCCTGTGGCTCGGGCTCGGGCGCATCGGCCTCGAACCAGACGTCGTCGAGCTCGCCGGCGGCTCCCGTCACCCTCCGCCTCGGGTTCCTGACCAACCTGACCCACGCCGCCGCCCTCGTCGGTGTCCAGCAGGGGCTCTTCACCAAGGACCTGCCGACCACCGTGACCCTCCAGACCTCGACCTACAACGCCGGGCCGGCCGAGGTCACCGCTCTCCTCGCCGGATCTCTCGATGCCGCGTACATGGGCCCGAACTCGGCGATCACCGCCTACACCCAGGGGCGCAAGTCGATCCGGATCATCGCAGGGGCCACCTCGGGTGGCGCCGCGCTCGTCGTCGCCCCGTCGATCACTTCGGCGGCCCAGCTCAAGGGCAAGACGGTAGCCACCCCACAGCTGGGCAACACCCAGGACGTCGCACTCCGAACCTGGCTGAGAAGCCAAGGGGTCTCGTTCCCCGGGCCCGACGGTGGTAGCGGTGACGTCACCATCCTTCCGGAGGACAACTCGACGACGCTGCTCTCCTTCGAGTCCGGCTCGATCGCCGGTGCCTGGGTCCCCCAGCCGTGGGCCGCTCGGATGGTGGCCGAAGGTCACGGCCACGTCCTGGTCAACGAGAGGTCCCTGTGGCCGAAGGGTCAGTTCTCCACCACCCTGCTGGTGGTGACGACGTCGTTCCTCAAAGCGCACCCCGACGTGGTCTCGGCCCTCCTCAAAGGCGACCTCGAGACCACGGCGATCCTCAACGCCTCACCGGCCCAAGCGCAGGCCGACGCCAACACCGAGCTCGCCACCCTCACGGGGAAGTCGCTCAAGCCGGCCGAGCTCAGCGCGGCCTGGTCGGATCT
>JADGOD010000109.1 GCA_017883125.1 Acidimicrobiales bacterium | reverse complement strand
GGAGAAGTGCTGGTAGAGAAGGGGCTTGGTTACCCCTGCGGCTTCGGCGACGTCATCCATCGCCGTTGAGCGCTAGCCGTGCTCGGAGAAGAGGGACGCTGCGACGGCCAAGAGCTGCTCGCGGCGCTGTTCGCCGGTTAGCCTCCGAGAGGTCGTGTTCGGAGGGTAGAGAGCCATGGTTTCGAAGGTTACCGGGCGGTGTCTGATCCTGGGTCCATCACGCCCATCTCAAGGAGAACGGCTCTGAGCTCACCGGGGAGATCGGCGAGGTCGAAGCGACGGCGAGCAAGCGCGTGGTTGCGATCCAGAAGCCCAGGGTCGGGATCCTCCAGGTACCGGACGATCTTCTCGGGCTCCTCGGGGGAGAAGAACTCGAAGCCCATCTCGACGATCTCTGCGGCCACGGGGTAGGAAGCCAGAGCGAGGGGCCTGTGGTGGGTGACGGATTCGATGACGGGATTGCCGAACCCCTCCCAGGTCGAAGGCAGCACGACGAGGTCGCAGGCGGCGTAGGTGTCATCCATGGTGCCAGGCCCCTGGCCTCGCAGGACCGGGACCGTGGCGCCACCGAGCACCTCGGCGAGGGCAGGTCCATAGCCATCCTCGGCGGCGGCGGTCAGCCAGTAGGTCGCACCGAGGGCCTCGGCGAGCGCCAGGCCTCCTGGCACGTTCTTGCGGGCCAGCGCTCGCGTCGGCTGGAGGACGACCACAGCGTCCTCGGCGATGCCCATCGCCTCTCGGGTCTCGGTGCGCCGTCCTGTGGGGGGATCCATCGAGAACCGGTTGTAGAGGCAGGTCGCCTCGATCCCACGGATCGCCAGCTCGGCGACGTTGATCTTGTTGATCGTGACGTGGCGCCAGGACGGGTCGTCGGGCGGTGGACCGAAGTCCGAGGTGTCCGTGCGGTGCCACGGGAGGTCGTGGTGTCGCAGGATCGTTGGTCGCCCCCGTCGAGCGGCCACCACGGCGTGACCGGCGCGTGGGTTGAGGGGGAGCGAGCAGAGGTTCTCGACGATGACGACGTCGAGGTCGTCCATGGCCTGATCCAGCATCTCGGTGTCGACGACTCGCTCGTCGTCGATCCCGAGCCCGGGAACCTCGATGACCCCGGGTCCAGGTGCCCCGGCGATCCTCCGGATGGAGAAGCCGAGAGCTTCGAGAGCCCACGCCCACTTCTCTGCCTCGATCGAGACGCCGTCGACGCCGCCGAGACGGTACGAGACGATTCCTGCGAGTGCCATGCCGCCGATGGTAGGCACGAATGCTCCGGAGGGGACGCAAGACCCTGGAGTAACCTTGGATTCGAGCCCACCACCCTCCTTCTCGGGGTGACGAAGGCGTTCTATCGAGGGGGTTCTTCACATGTCGAAGCGAGCAATGATCACAGGGATCACCGGCCAGGACGGTTCGTATCTGGCCGAGCTTCTCCTTGACGAGGGCTACGAGGTGATCGGCGTGGTCCGCCGTTCGAGCACCGTGACCTTTGAGCGGATCGCCCACATTCAGGATCGGCTCACGTTGGTCGCCGGCGACCTCCTCGATGAGGTCTCCTTGATCCAGGTCCTGCGTGATCACCGACCTGACGAGGTGTACAACCTCGCCGCCCAGAGCTTCGTCCAGGCGTCGTGGAGCCAGCCGGTCCTGACCGGTGAGACCACCGCCCTTGGCGTGACCCGGATCCTCGATGCCGTCCGCATCGTCGATCCCGAGATCCGCTTCTACCAGGCGAGCTCCTCGGAGATGTTCGGCAAGGTCCAGGCCGTTCCCCAGAACGAGGACACCCCGTTCTACCCCCGGAGCCCCTACGGCGTGGCCAAGCTCTACGGCCACTGGATCACGGTGAACTACCGCGAGAGCTACGACCTCCACGCCTCGTCGGGGATCCTCTTCAACCACGAGTCGCCGCGCCGGGGTTTTGAGTTCGTGACCCGCAAGGTGACCCACGGGGTGGCGAGGATCAAGCTCGGCCTCGACGTCAAGCTCTCGCTTGGGAACCTCGATGCTCAGCGAGATTGGGGATTTGCCGCGGACTACGTCAGGGCGATGTGGCTCATGGTCCAGCAGGATGCCCCGGGCGACTTTGTCGTGGCCACCGGAGAGACCCATGCGGTGCGGGAGCTCTGCGAGATCGCCTTCGCCGTCGTTGGGCTCGACTACAGAGACCACGTGGTGATCGATGAGCGGTTCTTGCGTCCCGCTGAGGTCGACCTCCTGGTGGGGGACCCCTCTAAGGCAGAGAAGGTCCTCGGCTGGTCCAGGGACGTCGGGTTCCACCAGCTGATCGAGATGATGGTCGAATCCGACATGGACCAGGTCAGCCGCCTCATCGGCTGATCCGCGAGAGGGCGGAATCTGACCGACCTGAGTGGCCGGTAGCATGACAAACCCCATGGCACCTGCCATTTACCTCCGTTCGGCCGTGGCCCTGGCCGGCCGTTTCCCCGTGCTCGCTGGGGTCGATCTCGACCTCGATGAGGGTTCGGTCTGTGTCGTCCTTGGCGCAAACGGCGCCGGGAAGACCTCGCTGCTGCGCCTCCTGGCTGGACTTGTCCCGCTGGCCTCAGGTGAGGGGGCCGTTCTCGACTGCTCCCTCCCGGGCCAGGCGCGCGACCTGCGTCAGCACGTGGGTCTGCTCGGCCACGACGTGGGTCTCTACGACGACCTCCGGCCGGCGGAGAACCTCCGCTTCGTCCTCAAGGCGTCCCGGCTCGATCCGGGGCTGAGCGATGATGCGCTGGCCCGGGTCGGGATCACGGGCAGGACGGCATCGACACCGCTCGGTCAGCTCTCCGCAGGGCAGCGACGTCGGGTGGGCCTGGCGCTGCTGCTGGCACGTCGACCCCGCCTGTGGCTGCTCGACGAGCCGCACGCCAGCCTCGATGAGCCAACGAGGGATCTGGTGAGCGAGCTCACCGAGGAGGCCGCTCGTGGTGGAGCCACGGTGGTGGCGACCAGCCACGAGCCTGACCTGGCCATCCCGATGGCGGACACCGTGGTCACGATGAGCGGCGGCATCATCGCGACGAGGGCTCCCGGCGGACGCCGGGGAGACCGGGGGTGGTCGGATGTGGCGTGATGCGGTCCTGATCGCCGGAAGGGACCTCCGGATCGAGGCACGGTCGCGCGTGGCCCTCTGGCAGGTCCTGCCCTTCGCCGTGCTGACGCTGCTCCTCTTCGCCTTCGCCCTCGGACCGCGCCCAGGACTCCTCGCCCAGAGCGCCCCAGGGCTCTTCTGGCTGGCGGTGCTCTTCTCGAGCGTCTTGGCCGCCCAGCGATCGATGGCGATCGAGGGGAGCGGAGCGACCCGGGACTCCGTCCGTCTCCTCGGCCTCGATCCTGCCGGCGTGTTCCTGGGCAAGGTCCTCGCGCTCCTCGCCGAGATGGTCGCCCTCGAAGCCGTCCTCCTCGGAGGTGTGGTGCTTCTCTTCCACGTCACCGTGACATCGTGGGGGGTGCTGATCGGTGCTTGCCTGCTCGCCGCCGTCGGTCTCTGCACGGCCAACGTGCTCTATGGATCCCTGGCGGGAGAGGCCAGGATGCGCGCCACCCTGCTGCCCGTCTTGGTCCTTCCGGTCGTCGCTCCGGTCTTGATCGCGGGCTCCAAGGCGTTCAGCGCCAGCGTCGCTCCCGGCTCGGGGTCGGGAGCGCGGTGGCTCGGGATTCTCGTTGTATTCGCGGTGGTGTACTCGGCCATGGGTGTCGCCCTCTACGGTCCTTTGGAGGAATCTTGATGCGACGCACCCTCACCATCCTCGGAGTGGCCTCGGTGGCCCTCGTGGCCCTCGACGTCATTCTCGGGCTCTGGGTCACGCCGCCGGACGCCGATCAGGGCGAGCTGGTCCGCTTGGTCTACCTCCATCCGGCCCTGGCGTGGGTGGCCCTTTACCTGGCGTTCGGCATGGCAGCGCTGTGTGCGGTGCTCTACCTCTGGCCTCGGACGCGTTCGATGCGGTTCGATCGCTTGAGCGCCTCGGCCGTCGAGGTCGGCGTGGTCTTCATCGGCCTCACGCTGATCACCGGGTCGATCTGGGGCCGACCGACCTGGGGGGTCTGGTGGACCTGGGATGCCCGATTGACCTCGACGGCTCTCCTCGGCGTGCTTTTCCTCGGCTATCTCGCCCTGCGCAGAGTCCCGGCTGACCCTGAGGTGAGGGCGAGGCGCTGTGCGATCGCGGCGATCTTCGCCGCCGTCGACGTCCCGATCGTCCATTTCTCCGTTGTCTGGTGGCAGACCCTGCACCAGGGCGCCACGGTGCTGAACCCGAACCTCACCCCGACCATCCACGGCTTGATGGCATGGACGCTCCTGCTGAGCTTCATCGCGTTCACCACTCTCTTCGCGTGGATGGTTCTCATGCGCTTCCAGATCGAAGAGCTCCGAGAGTCCGGCGAAGACGTCGAGCTCACTCGAGCACTCGAGGCTCGTCGGGCCGAGGGGGTCGCATCGTGAACGCCTACGTTGCCGCCGGCTACGTGATCTCGCTCGGCACGCTCGGCGCGTATGGGTTCTCACTGGCCATCCGCCTGCATCGGGCGTCCAAGCGAGGACGCCGCGAGGTGTCATCGTGAGCGAGCCGACGGCCCCCACGCCGACGACCACCCCGGTTGTGCCGGCGGATCGGACGATCCGACCGCGCCTCCGCCTGGCCATGGTCGGCGTCGTCATCGTCGCCGCCGTCGGGTTCCTCCTCGTCAAGGGGCTGGGCAGCTCGCTCGACTACTTCAAGACCGTCGATCAGGCCGTGAGCCAGAAGCACCAGCTCGGCACTTCAACGTTCCGGCTCGAAGGCACCGTGGTCCCCGGGACGGTGAGCCAGTCGGTCAACGGCGCCACCTTCGACGTGGGCCACAGCACCTTGGTGGTCCACGTGGTCAACGAGGGAAGCCCGCCCCAGCTGTTCAAGGCGTCGATGCCGGTGATCGTCGTCGGCCACTTCGCGTCGACCGACTCGACGACGTTCCTCTCGAACCAAATCATGGTCAAGCACTCCTCGTCCTATGTCGCCTCTCATCCCGACCGGGTCCGGGCAGGGGACGGGTCGAAGAACTAGATGAAGGCACATCTCGGTCAAGCGGGGATCTGGCTCGCGCTCGTCAGCGCAGGGCTCGGAGCGTTCCTGATGATCGTCGACCTCGTTCGACGGCAGCGGGGCCGACCGGCCTCGACCGTCCTCGACGGTCGGCTGCTCATCCCCGTCATGGTGCTCGGAGCGATCATCGCGACCGGTGCGATGCAGTGGGCGCTGATCACCCACGACTTCTCGCTCGCCTACGTGGCGGAGAACAACGCATCGGTGACGCCGCTGATCTACTCGATCACCGGGATGTGGTCCGCCCTGGCGGGATCGATCCTGCTCTGGGGGATCGTCCTGTCGTTCCTCGTCGTGGCGGTCCTCTGGCGCTACCGCCGCAACGCGGACGATCCGCTGGTCGGCTGGGCGATCGCCGTGATGCTGGTGGTGGCCACCTTCTTCTTCGCCCTCATGGCTGGCCCGGCCAACCCCTTCGCCACCACAGGCTCGTCAGCCCCCTCCTCCGGGGCGGGCCCCAACGCCCTGCTGCAGAACAACCCCCTGGTGGCGATCCATCCGCCGTTGCTCTACATCGGCATGGTCGGGTTCACGGTGCCGTTCGCGTTCGCCATCGCCATGCTGATCACCGGAAGGGTCAACGAGAACTGGCAGGTCGACACCAGGCGCTGGGCGATCTTCGCGTGGACCGCGCTCACCGTGGGGATCGTCCTCGGCGCGTGGTGGAGCTATCAGGTGCTGGGCTGGGGCGGGTTCTGGGGGTGGGACCCGGTGGAGAACGCCGCGCTCATGCCGTGGCTCTGCGCCACGGCATATGTCCACTCGATCGTCGTCGAAGAGCGGCGGGGCCTTCTGCGCGTGTGGAACCTCTCGCTGGCGATCGCCATCTTCTCCTTGACGATCCTGGGGACCTTCTTCACCCGGTCCGGCGTCGTCCAATCGGTGCACGCCTTCAGCGCCTCGAGCCTCGGGCCGCTGCTGATCGGCTTCTTCGCGTTCGTCGTCCTGGGGAGCCTCGGTCTCATCGCCTGGAGGGGTGACCAGCTCCGATCCGCGGTCGGGCTCGACGCTGCCTTCTCGAGGGAAGGCGCCTTCGTCCTCAACAACCTCATCTTCGTGGCGTTCGCCATCGTGGTGCTGCTGGGCACCGTCTTCCCCCTCCTCTACGAAGCGATCCACGGTGGCCAGGTCACGGTGGGGGCGCCGTACTTCAACGCCATCGCCGTGCCGCTGGGCATCGGGTTATTGACCCTGATGGCAGTTGCCCCACTGCTCTCGTGGCGGCACGCGTCGCTGGGAGTGGTGATCTCACGACTTGAGATCCCAGCCTGGATCGGGGCGCTGGTCGTCTTCGCTCTGGTGGTTGGTGGCGTGCGCGGAACCCTCCCGCTCCTCGGCTTCTTCCTCGGGGCGGTGGCGGCTTCTAGCGCCATCCGGACGATCGCCCTCGATGTCCGGGCCGAGCGGCGGCGCGGGGGGAGCGGGATCCGAGGTCTCCTCGGACGGTCCGGTGGCGGGATGATCGTCCACGTCGGAGTCGTGGTCCTGGCCATGGGGATCGTGGCGTCGACGAGCTACGCCACCCGGGGAGAGATCGTCCTTCACAAGGGTGAGGTCGTGACGTTCTCGGGCCACCGATTCGAGCTCGTGGGCACGCGCGTGGTGACGAGCCCGGTGAAGCAGTCGACTCAAGTGATCATCAGGGTCGATGGCGGCGGCGTGTTCACCCCGGGGGTCAGCCAGTTCGCTGGTCGGGCGAGCGAGCCGGTGGGGACGCCAGCGATCGATTCGGGGGTCTTCGGCGACGTCTACCTCACACTCGACGGGCTGGGGGCGGCCGGGGGGACCTCAGGAGCGTCGGTCATCAGCGGCCTGGCCGAGGGGTCGGTCGCCCTCGGCGTGATCGTCGAACCGCTCCTTCCCTGGCTGTGGGCGGGCGGCCTGATCATCGGCGTGGGCGGTGTGCTCTCGATGGTCCCTGTTC
>JADGOD010000108.1 GCA_017883125.1 Acidimicrobiales bacterium | reverse complement strand
GGCCATGCCGTCACGCCATGACGATCCCGCAGCCTGAGGGAGCCGAGCTGATCGAGCGGCTCCTCGCCGCCACGGCGCTGAGGGACGCGGAGACCCCGATCGACGTGGCGTGCTCGGGGGGACCGGATTCGACGGCCCTGGCGGTCCTGGCCGTGGCCTCGGGTCGGGACGTGACGCTCCACCACGTCGACCACGGGCTGCGCCCGTCCTCGGGAGCGGACGCGGCGCTCGTCAAGGACCTGGCCGATTCGCTGGGCGCCGCGTTCGTCGGCCACGTCGTCGAGATCGAGCCGGGCCCGAACCTCGAGGCCCGAGCGCGCGCCGGGCGGCGAGCGGTGCTCCCCCGAGGCGCGGCCACCGGTCACACCATGGATGACCAGGCCGAGACGCTCCTGATCAACCTGCTGCGCGGGACGGGCGTCGACGGCCTGTCGGGGATGTCACCGGGCCCCGAGCACCCCCTGCTGGGGCTCCGCCGCTCCGAGACCCACGAGCTGTGCGCGCTCCTCGGGATCGAGACCGCCGTGGACGAGACCAACGCCGAGCAGGTCTTCCTGCGCAACAAGATCCGGCACCGGCTCCTCCCGCTCCTCGCCGAGCTCTCCGAGCGCGACCCGGTCCCGATCCTGGTCCGCACGGCGGACATCGCCCGCAGCGAGAGCGCCTTCCTCGAGGAGGCGACGCGCTCCGAGATCGGCGACGTAGAGGACGTTGCCGTCCTGCGCCAGGCGCCGTGGCCGCTGGCGGCCCGGGCGCTGCGCCGGTGGCTGAGCGAGGGGCGCCGGAGCGAGGCGGGGGCCTATCCCCCCTCCGAAGCCGAGCTGGAGCGCGTTCGCGCCGTGATCGACGGCTCGGTGCGCGCCACCGAGCTCGCCGGCGGGTTCCGGGTGGCCCGGACGGCCGGCCGCCTGCGCCTGGAGCACAGCGTCTCGGGTACGCTTCGCCAGGTGACAGACCCTCGTGAGAGTGAGATCCCTCCTGCGTGGGCCGCCCATGACCTCGGCCCGGTCGTGGTGTCCAAGGACGCCCTCCGGACCCGGATCGCCGAGATGGGAGAGGCGATCTCGAACGACTACGCCGAGTCCGCGCCGCTGCTCGTCGGTGTGCTCAAGGGGGCGATGCACTTCATCTCGGACCTCTCCCAGGCTATAGCGCTCCCCGTCGACGTCGACTTCATGGCGGTGGCCTCCGACGGATCGGCCGCGAAGACCTCGGGCATCGGGCGCATCGTCAAGGACCTCGACATCGATCTGAGCGGGCGGCACGTCCTCGTCGTCGAGGACATCATCGACTCAGGCCTCACGCTCAACTACCTGCGCAAGTACCTCGGGGCCCGGGGGGCGGCCTCGATCGAGGGCTGCGCCCTGATCGTCAAGGAGGGCACGATGCGCGTGGAGCAGGACCTGCGCTACGTCGGCTTCGAGATCCCCCCGACCTTCGTCGTCGGCTACGGCCTCGACGTCGCCGAGCGCTACCGGAACCTCGACAGCATCTACACCTACATCGGAGAAGGCTCAGCCTGAGAGCGGCGCACTGCTCGACCCCTAGGGTCGAGGGCACCTGATCGGCCAACCCAAGGAGGAAGCAATCGTGAGCGTTGATCTCGAGCGGATCGAGCGGTGCATCCGAGAGATCCTCGAAGCCATCGGCGAGGACCCGAACCGCAACGGCCTCCTCGACACCCCCCGCCGGGTCGCCGCGATGTACGAAGAGCTCTTCGAGGGGCTGCACCAGGACCCCGCCGAGCACCTGCATGTGACCTTCGAGGAGGAGCACGACGAGATGGTGCTGGTCCGCGACATCCCCTTCACCTCGCTGTGCGAGCACCACCTGGTCCCCTTCATGGGCAGGGCCCACGTCGCCTACATCCCGGGCGAGTCCGGCCACATCACCGGGCTCTCGAAGCTCGCCCGGCTGGTCGACGGCTTCGCCCGCCGCCTCCAGGTCCAGGAGCGGATGACCTCCCAGATCGTGGACAGCATCGACAGGGTCCTCGAGCCCCGCGGCGCCCTGGTCGTCCTCGAGGCCGAGCACCTCTGCATGTCGATGCGGGGGGTCAAGAAGCCCGGCTCGATCACGGTCACCTCGGCGGTCCGAGGGATCTTCCGCACCGACGTGGCCACCCGGAACGAAGCGCTCCAGTTCATCCAGGGACGCTGAGCACGACGATGGGATCGCCGGCGTTGGCTAGCCTCGCGGGCGTGCCCCATCACCGCCGATCCGCCGTCATGGGCATCGTGAACGTCACCCCTGACTCGTTCTTCGCCTCCCAGCGGACCGAGTCCGCCGCCGCCGCCGTCGAGCGGGGCATGGGCTTCTTCGACCACGGAGCGGGGATCGTCGACGTCGGTGGAGAGTCGACCCGGCCCGGGGCGACCCCCGTGGACGAGGGCGTCGAGCTCGCCCGGGTCGTCCCGGTCGTCGCTGCGCTGGCAGAGCGGGGACCGGTGAGCGTGGACACCACGAAGGAGGCCGTCGCCCGAGCGGCGGTCGACGCCGGCGCCTGTCTGATCAACGACGTCAGCGGGACGCTGGCCTCCGTGGCGGGCTCGCTCGGTATCGGCTGGGTGGCGATGCACGCGCAGGGCGACCCGGGAACGATGCAGGTCGCCCCGCGCTACGACGACGTGGTCGACGAGATCGCCCGGTGGCTCACCGCCAAGGCGGCCGAGGCCCGAGGGGCCGGCGTCGAGGAGCTCTGGCTCGATCCGGGGATCGGCTTCGGCAAGACCGCCGAGCACAACTGGACGCTGCTGCACCACGCCGACGAGCTCGCAGACCTCGCCCACTCGCTGGGCGCCCGGCTGCTCATCGGCACGTCGCGCAAGCGGTTCCTCGGCGCGCTCGGCGGCCGGGATCTTGCCGCCGACGACCGCCTCGAGGGCTCCCTGGCCACGGCCATCGCCGCGCTCGAGGCCGGCGCCGACATGGTGCGGGTCCACGACGTCGAGGAAACCGTCCACGCAGTTCGAATCGTCGAAGAGGAGCTGATCGCGACATGAGAGGCAAATGGGCGGCTGGGATACCACCGCGTCACCTGACCTGGGTGCTCCCGGAGCGGTTCGCCGCCTCCGAGCGTCCCGGCGGTCAGTCGGCATCGCACCGCAAGGTCCGACGCCAAGAGGAGATCATCTGGCTGAGGGAGAACGGCTTCACCGTCGTGATCTCGCTGCTGAACGCGCCGCAGAACCTGGCGGCCTACTCCGAGCTCGGGGTGCGCTGGAGCCATCACCCGGTCCCGACCACGGGCGACCAGGGCCCGGCGCTGACCGCGCTCTTCACGGAGTTCGCCCGCCATCAGGTGGCCAACGAGGTCGTCCTCGTCCACGATGACGAGCTCGGAGACCGCACGATCGGGATCGTGGCCGGCTACCTCGCCTGGACCGGTCGGCTCCCCGACGCTCCGACGGCCATGAGCATCGTCGAGCGGCTCTTCGGCCGTCCCCTCGGTCCCGAGGGACGAGCCCTGGTGGTGGCGGCGACCGAGCTCCCGAAGAAGCCGTGACCTCCGACCGCATCGAGATCCGGTCCATCCGAGTGGTGGCCCCGGTCGGGGTGCTCGACGAGGAGCGCGACCGGCGCCAGCCGATCACGATCGACATCGACGTCGAGGTCGACCTGGCACAAGCGGGGATGAGCGACGCGCTCGATGACACGGTCAACTACGCCGCGGTCGTCGAGCTGGCCGTGCGGTGCACCGTGGCGAGCCACCACGATCTCCTCGAGTCCCTGGCCGATGAGATCGGCCGGGGCACCCTCGGGCTCGATGCGGCGATCCAGGCCGTCGAGGTGTCGGTGACCAAGCTCCGCCCTCCCATCGCCCTCGACGTCGCCACCGTCGGCGTGCGGCGCCGAGTGGAGCGATGACCCGGGCGTTCCTCGGACTCGGCACGAACCTGGGCGACCGGGAGGACAACCTCCGCCACGCGCTCGAAGCGCTCGAAGCGGTCGGCGACGTGATCGCGGTGTCCTCCCTCTATGAGACCGAGCCCGTGGGGGGACCTCCCCAGGGGCTCTTCTTGAACCTGGTGGTCGAGCTCGATACCTCCGACAGCCCCGAGCGCCTCCTCGAGCGGTGCCACGAGCTCGAAGAGGCCGCACAGCGGGTGCGCGCGATCCGCTTCGGGCCCAGGACCCTCGACGCCGACGTGCTCTGGGTCGACGGAGAGGTGCGCTCGAGCGACGTGCTCGAGCTGCCGCACCCCCGGATGTGGGAGCGGCGTTTCGTGCTGAGCCCTCTTCGTGAACTAGCCCCTGACCTGGTCAGCGTCGAGCTCGAAGCGAGAGGTGGCGGAGAGGTCCGCCGGATCGGTACGCTGGGTAGGTAACAGAAGTTGGGCAACGCGAACGGCACCCCTGACG
>JADGOD010000017.1 GCA_017883125.1 Acidimicrobiales bacterium | reverse complement strand
CCCGGGAATAGGGGTTGGATGGCCATCCATCTATGCGGCCCACCTGGGGACTGCTCGGTTTCCCGAGCGGACGGGCAGTCCATGTCCCACGTTTGGCCTTGCTCCGAGTGGGGTTTACCAAGCCAGCCGAGTCACCCCGGCTGCTGGTGCGCTCTTACCGCACCGTTTCACCCTTACCTGTGCAGGTTGCCCTGCCATCGGCGGTCTGTTTTCTGTGGCACTTTCCTGCAGGTCACCCTGACTCACATTTCGCGAGCACCCTGCCCTACGGAGTCCCGACCTTCCTCGACGCTGAGCGAACCCAGCACCGCGGCCACCCAGCCGACTCACCGCCGTCAACCATTGTGCCAGTCCCAGTCGTGCCGTGCCCACCGGGGGCCTTCCCCGGATCCCCAGGAGGTCGGTACCCTGGGAGCCGTGGCGAACACCCTTGAGCTCGGTGGTGCAGAACAGGCCACGTCGATCGCCGAGCTCTACCAAGAGGTCGAGGCGGCGTTGTTAGCAGCGTTCCCTCGGAGCCGGAACCTCTGGGTCCGGGGTGAGATCCAGAAGATCTCCGAGTCCGGCCCGCACGCGTACATCGATCTGGTCGATCCTGACCACGTCGGGGACCGCCAAGCTCCGACGCTCAAGGTCAAGTGCTGGCGCTCGACATGGGCTCCGCTCAAGGCAGATCTCGCAGCGGAGGGGATCTTCCTGGCCGCGGGGATGACGGTGGTCATCCGAGGCTCGATCGACTTCTACAAGGCTCGTGCCGAGGTCAGCTTCATCCTGGCCGAGGTCGACGTGATGGCTCTGCTCGGCCGGATTGCCAAGGAGCGCCAAGCGCTCATCGACGCCCTTCAGGCCGAGGGCCTCTTCGATGCCCAGCGACGACTTGAGGTCCCGTTGGTCCCCATCCGTGTGGGCCTCGTGGGAAGTCCGAACACCGAGGGCTTCAATGACTTCCTCGGCCAGCTCGATCGATCGGGGTTCTCGTTCGCGGTCCACGTGGTGCGCGCCTCGGTGCAGGGCGCCCAAGCCCCTGTCGAGGTGGCCCGAGGGATCAAGACCCTCGAGGATGCCTCGGTGGACGTGATCTGTGTGGTCCGAGGCGGGGGATCCAAGGGAGACCTCGCAGGCTTCGATGCCCCTGAGGTGGCGCGAGCGGTTGCCGGCTGCTCAGTGCCCGTGTGGACGGGAATCGGGCATACGGGAGACGAGTCCGTCGCCGATCTCGTCGCGAACCGGCGCCACATCACGCCCACGGCGTGCGGCGCAGCGGTCGTCGAGCGGGTTGCCTCGTACTGGTCGCAGATCGTCGGGGCCGCTGCGCGGATCTCGAGGCGCTCCGAGGAGCTGTGTCGCTCCGAGGAGCTCAACCACGCGCGGGTTCGTGCCTCGCTGGTCTCGAATGCCCGCGGACGACTCCGGGAGCACCATAAGGACCTCCTTCGCTCCAAGGCCCGGCTCCTCGGTGCGCCGAGCGCAACGCTGTCTCGAGCGTCGGGCTCGGTGCACGCCCGGGCCCAGCGGCTGGTCCCGGCGGCCAACGCCCACCTCGTGCGCGCAGCGGGAGGCCTCGACGCCACGCGGCGCCTCCTTGCTGCCTACGATCCGAAGAGGACGCTGGAGCGGGGCTGGACGTTGACGATGGACGCTGACGGCAAGATCATCCGTTCGATCGAGCAGGTGGCCGAGGGTGCAATGATCACCACAAGGGTTTCGGATGGGACGGTCGCCTCGACAGTGTCCCGTCGTATGGCAAACAGCGAGGAGCCGTGATGTCCAAGCAGACGACTCAAGATCCGAAGGAACTCACGTACTCGGAGGCTTCCGCGGAGTTGGACGAGATCGTCGCCTCCTTCGAGGAGGTCGACGTCGACGTCGATGAGCTGGTGGTCAAGCTCGAGCGGGCCACCGCTCTCGTCGACGAGCTCGATGCCCGGCTCAAGGCCACCAAGCTCCAGGTCGACGAGCTCGCTCCTCGCCTTGCCGCTGTTGGCGACGAGGTCTTGATCGACCCAGAGACCGGAGAGGTCCTCGATGACTGAGGTCACGACGAATCGCTTCTACTTCCGCCAGCTGCTGAGCGGCCGAGACTACGCGACGACGAACCAGATCGCCCGCCAGATGGTGAACTTCACCTACCTGATCGGCGACCGCGAGTCGGGAGAAGCGGTGCTCGTGGATCCGGCCTACGCCGTCGGCGAGCTGCTTGAGATCTTGGCCGAGGATGACATGCGTCCCGTCGGGGCACTGGCCACCCATTACCACGCCGATCACATCGGTGGCGACATGATGGGTCACCCGATCGAGGGGATCGCTGATCTCCTCGAGCTGGTCGACATCCCGATCCACGTCCAGGCGGAGGAGGTCCCGTGGGTGGAGCGCTCCACTTCGGTGTCGAGCTCGCTGGTCGCTCACAGATCAGGTGATGTCGTTCGGGTCGGAGCGCTTGAGGTAACCCTCATCCACACCCCCGGCCACACTCCGGGGAGCCAGTGCTTCTTCGTCGACGGCCGCCTGGTGTCCGGCGACACCCTCTTCCTCGACGGCTGCGGCCGGACGGACCTCCCGGGATCCGACCCGCTGGCGATGTACGAATCGCTCACCCAGCGCCTCTCTCAGATCCCTGATGACGCAGTGCTCTTTCCAGGGCATCTCTACTCGGCCGAGCCGAGCCAGCCGATGGGTGAGACCCGTCGGCACAACCGGGTCCTCGCTCCGCGGAGCGCACAGGAGTGGTTGGCTATCTTCGGATGATCGCCACCGGGTTCATCACACCAACAGGGTCCAAGGAGGTCGTCCGATGAAGGAGCCGCTCAAGGTCGATGGTGCCGTCACCATCGTTGGAGCATCGCTGGCCGGTCTGCGGTGCGCAGAGTCGCTCCGACACGAGGGCTTCCACGGGTCGATAACGCTGGTGGGCGATGAGATCCATGCTCCCTACGACCGCCCTCCGCTCTCCAAGCAGATCCTCACCGGAGCGTGGCCGACCGAGAAGGCGTTCCTGACGGACGACTTGAAGCTCGAGGAGCTCGGCGTGACCGCCCGACTCGGCGTGAGGGCCGAGTCTCTTGACGTCGATGCCCACCGGGTGACCCTCTACGACGGCTCCGTGCTCGATGCCGACGCCGTGGTGATCGCAACGGGAGCATCGCTGCGCCATCTTCCTGGCACCGAATCGATGACCGGGGTGTTCGGGCTGCGAACCCTTGATGACGCCACGGCGCTGCGAGGTGCCTTCGACGACCTTGAGCCCGAGAGCCGAGTGGTCCTGATCGGAGCGGGCTTCATCGGGCAGGAGGTGGCGACCGCAGCCCTCGGCCGGGGCCACAAGGTGACGATCCTCGAGAGCCTTGAGGTCCCACTGAGCCTCATCGTCGGCGAGCCTGTCGCCGAGCTGCTGATGAACCTCTCGGCAAACTCGGGCGCCGAGCTGCGCACCTCGGTTCGGGTCACAGGCATCGACGGGCCGCGGGACGGCGCCAAGGCCGGTTGGGTGAACGTCGAGGGAGCTGACCCCGTTCCCGCCGATCTCATCGTGGTGGGAATCGGCGTGGTGCCAGCCACCGGGTGGCTCGAGAGCTCAGGGCTCACGATCGAGAACGGTGTGGTCACCGATGAGCACCTCTTCGCCGCACCGGGAATCGTTGCCGCCGGCGACGTGGCTCGGTTCCGCTGGCTCGGGGCGGGGCATGACGAGCAGGTTCGGATCGAGCACTGGCAGATGGCCGTGGACCACGGTGTCCATGCAGCCAAGGCCCTGCTGGGGGGTCCTCACAACTCCCCGGTGTTCGACGCGGTCCCGTACTTCTGGTCCGACCAGTGGGGCAAGAAGATCCAGCTGCTCGGACATCCCTCGGCTGAGGACACCGTCGAGGTGATCGAGATCCCCGACGGCGAAGGTCGTTTCGTGGCCCTCTTCCATGAGGGCTCGTTCCTCACCGCAGCGCTCGGTGTGTCGAGACCCCGTCGCCTCATGGCGTTCCGCGCCCTGCTCGCACGTGGTGCCACCATCGACGACGCCCTCGCCCTCGGGGTCTGAGCCAGCGAGCTCAGAACGAGATCCCCGAGAGATCCGGGATCGTCCGCTCCGCTCGGCTGCGAGCTTCGATGAACCGCTCTCGAGCCAGGGCTCGGTCGGCTGTCGTGGCGCTCGGCTCGATGGTCGCCCTCGGGGCCCACGCCTGGCCGACCTC
This sequence comes from Acidimicrobiales bacterium, assembly GCA_017883125.1. Lineage (GTDB taxonomy): Bacteria > Actinomycetota > Acidimicrobiia > Acidimicrobiales > RAAP-2 > CAIUMH01. The sequence continues at coordinate 7,316 of JADGOD010000017.1, read as the reverse complement.
TTCCTCGTCCGCCCAGAGACCCACCGCCATCCCCGCGAGGTAGCCAGCACCGAGCGTGGTTGCCTCGAGGACCGGTGAGATCTCGACCGGACGGCCCACCGCGTTGGCCAGCGCCTCGACGAAGATCGGGTTGGCGCTCATCCCGCCGTCGATCCGGATGACGTCGAGCGTTGTCCCCCCATCGATCTCGGCGGCGTCGACGAGATCCCTTCCCCGCTGGGCAACCCCCTCCAGGACTGCCCGGGTGATCTCGGCCCGTCCTGAGCCTCGGGTGAGCCCGAGCAGGAGTCCACGGGCTCCGAAGTCCCAGCTCGGCGTGCCGAGTCCGAGCAGCGCCGGAACGAAGACGACGCCGTCGGCGGTGGAGCACCGCGCCGCGACTTCGGCGGAAGCCCCCGCTGACTCCAAGATCCCAAGGTCGTCGCGCAGCCATTCGACGCAGCTTCCCGCCGACAGCATGATCGCCTCGAGGCCCCACGTGGTGGTCCCGCCCCGCCGCCAGGCGATGATCGGGAACGTGCCTGCGTCGCTCCGCTGGGCCGACGGCGGGGGAGTCTGGCCGGTCACCATGTCGAGCATCCCGCCGGTCCCGAAGGTGATCTTGGCCAGCCCCGGCCGGGTGCATCCCTGGCCGATCAGGGACGATTGCTGGTCTCCGGCGATGCCGGCGATCTTCGGAGCGCCGTCGAGAAGGGTGGCGGCTCCGAGGATCCCGGAGGAGTCGACGATGGCCGGGAGCATGGTGTCGGGCACCTTCAAGATCTCGAGGACCTGGTGGTCCCAGGTCTCGCTGGACAGGTCGAGGAGGCCGGTCACCCCGGCATTGGTGGCGTCGGTGACGTGGAGCGCGCCCTCCGACAGCACCCATGCGACCCAGGTGTCGATGGTGCCGAACCGGAGGTTCTCCACGTTCCGGCGCTCGGGGTCGTAGGTGTCGAGGAGCCATTGGAGCTTGGTGGCCGAGGCGTTGGGAGCCAGGCGGAGGCCCTCGGCTTGGAGGAGGAGGCAGTTGATGACCGTCCGCAGGTCCTGCCAGCCGATCGCTGGTCCGATCGCCTCGCCCGTGGTGACGTCCCAGACCACGGTGGTGGCTCGCTGGTTGGTGATGCCCACGGCATCGACCGGGCCGTGCTCGGCGAGGGTCGCCGCGCTGGTCGTGAGGACGGCGCTCCGGATCCCGTGTGGGTCGATCTCGACCACACCGGGCTCGGGGGTGGTGGGCAGGACCGAGATCTGATGGACGCACGAGATGGTGCCGTCGCCGCTGACCGCGCTCGAGCGGACCGACGACGTGCCGACGTCGATGACGAGAACGCTGCCGTAGCTCACCACTGACCTCCGTCGTCGAGCCCGAGCTTCCCGGGGTTCATGATGCTCGTCGGATCGAGCGCCTGCTTGATCTGCTGGAGGACCCCGAAGGCCGACCCCAGAGCCGAGGCCATGTACCGCCCTCGGTTGAGCCCGATGCCGTGGTGATGGCTGATCGACGCGCCGTGCCGCTCGATGACCTCCGTCGCCGCATCCCAGCACGTGCGGTAGTACCTCTCCTCGGGATCTAGGGCTTCGTCACCGGGGAGCTCATCGCTGCTCGCTCGGCCGGCGAACGTGAAGTAGAGGCATGCCCCGTCGGGGTAGGCGTGGCTCTGGTGGACCGACGCTACGAGAGTCCCCGGGACCTCCCTGAGCGCGGCGGTGACATCCTGGCGCAGGTCATCGAGGACCGACCATCGACCCGCCATCTCGATCGTGTCGACCACGATCTTCGACTGCCACAGGGGCGTCAGGGCGCTGACGTCGTTGCGGTGGCCGAGCCACCTGTCGACCAACCCGCCATCGAGCACCTCGGCATCGCCGACCTCTTGGCTCACGATGGCCATCGTCGCTTCGACGATGGCCGGGTCGGCTTCGTCGAGAACGATCAGGACGTTGGTCTGGACCGAGAAGCTCCGCTCGGACTCGATCTCGTCGTAGAGACGGAGTACCGCAGGCGTGGCTCCACGCTGGATGATCCGGCGGCACGCCTCCATGCCGGCGTCGAAGCTGTCGAAGCCCCACGCGCCGCGTCCCTCGCCCGTGGGGAGCGGGCGAATCATCAGTGTCGCCTCGGTGATCACGCCCAAGGTGCCCTCAGACCCCACAAAGAGCTGCGTGAGGTTCGGACCGGTCGCCGAGCGGGGCCCGTTGCCCTCGGTGTGCACCACCGATCCATCGGCCAGGACGACGGTGAGGCCTCGGACCATGTCTTCGATCTTCCCGTAGCGGTTCGAGTACTGGCCTGCTCCTCGACAGGCCAGCCATCCCCCGACGGTCGAGAGATCCATCGACTGGGGCCAGTGGCCGAGCGTGAAGCCCGATCCAACCGCGCCCAGGTGTGCCTCGAGGTCAGGGCCGAACACCCCGGCTTCCGAGCGCAGGGTGCAGGACGTCTCGTCGACCTCGAGGATCCGGTCGAGGCCGGTGAGATCGAGTGACACGCCGCCTCTCAGAGGGATGACACCGCCGCACACCCCGCTCCGACCGGCAGTCGGCGTCACGGCCACCCCTTCGCGGTGGCAGGCGGCCAGGACCTCGGAGACCTCGGTGGTCGAGTGGGGGCGGACGATGACTCCAGCGAGAGCGCCCACCCGGCGCTGCGCTGCCCAGCCGATGCTCACTGGCCACCAGTCTCGGGAGCCCGAAGCACGCGCACCTTCGTCGGTGAGGACCTCGGCCCCGGTGGCCTCGATCGCCGTGAGGAGCTCAGGAGAGAGCGTGTCTCGCGATCCGGTGAATCGCTCGCCGATCTGATCTCCTGCAGCGAGGTCTGATGGCGGGGTGGGCTCGGTCATCGCTGGACTCCTCGGTCAAGGGCCACGCCAGCGGCGGTGAGCTCGCTCAAGACCATCTGAGAGAATGCCGCCACCTCCTGGTCCTGTCGACTGGCGTCCCATCCGAGCTCGGCACCCATGATCTCGGCGACCCGCCGGGCGGCGTCCACCGAATTCTGAGCATTCTGCAGCTGGGCCCTCGTCCGTCGGCTGAGGACGTCGCCCACCGTGATCGCCATCTCGTGGCGGGCGGCGTAGAGCACCTCGGCGCCGATGAAGGGGAGCGTCTCGACGATCGGTTCGCTCAGCGAGGGGTCTTCGCCGATCAACCTGGCGACATCGACCGCATCGGTCCCGTAGCGACCCCGGAGGTGGCTGGCCAACGCATCATCGATACCGGGGATGAGAACCGTGCCCTTGGCGGGTGAGCCGTGGAGGGCGAGCTTGCGAGTCTGACACTTCCCGAGGCCTGGCAGCTGGCGTGCCACCTCGTCGAGCGCATCCTCTGCCATCTTGCGATAGGTCGTCCATTTGCCCCCGGTGATGAGGATCACGCCGTCAGACATGGTCTCGACGTGGTGCCGACGGGAGAGATCTGCGGTTCGCTCCGAGATCCGCTTCGACGGGTTGGGCTTCAGCAGCGGTCGGAGCCCGGCCCAGACGCCCGTGACGTCGCTTCTGGTCAAGGCGGCAGAGGTCAGGGCGTTCACCGCACCGAGGAGGTAGTCGACGTCCTCGGGCTCGCACCGCGGGCTGTGGAGGGGGCCGTCGTAGGGCGTGTCGGTCGTCCCGATGAAGACATACGGTCCTTCGCTCCAGGGGACCACGAAGATGCTGCGCTTGTCCCTGGGGACCGGGATGACCGCAGCGATGTCGCAGGGGAGCCGGTGGGCGGGCACCGAGACGTGAACCCCCTTCGCTGGCGTCAGCGACTCGACGCTGCCGTGCTCGTCCAGCGAGCTCACCTCGTCGACGAAGACCCCTGCGGCATTGACCACCACACGAGCGCGGACGTCGATCGGGGCCGACCCCTCCTCGCCGGGAGCCGACGGGGTGATCCGAGCACCGATGATCCGGCCGGTCCCGTCGCGCAGGAAGCTGGTCGCAGGTGCGTAGTTCGCCATGATGGCCCCGTGATCAGCGGCGGTCCGCGCCAGGGTGAGGGCGACTCGGGCATCGTCGCCTCGGGCGTCGAAGTACAGGAACCCGGCCACGAGGTTCGAGACGTCCATGGTGGGAAAGTGCCGCACGACCTCGGCCCTGTCGATCTCCTTGTGACGCCTCCCGATCCGGAGGCCACCGGTGACGTCATAGAGCCAGAGAGCGGATCGGTAGGAGCGGGCAACGGTCTTCGAGACGACCCCGTCCCTCCCGAAGAGCGGGATCAGGAAGGGGAGCGGAGAGACCAGGTGCGGAGCGTTGTTGAGGAGGCGCTGGCGCTCATGGAGGTTCTCGTAGACGAGGCGCAGCTCGCGCTGCTGGAGGTAGCGGAGTCCCCCGTGGACCATCTTGGAGGACTTCGACGAGGTTCCCGAGGCGAAATCCTCGGCCTCGATCAGCGCCACCGACAGCCCTCGGGTGGTGGCGTCGACGGCTACCCCGGTGCCGGTCATCCCGCCGCCGATCACCAGCACGTCGAAGTCCCGGGTGAGCAGGGCCTCGAGCGACTCGGATCGATTGAAGCGGGACACGGCGCAAGCCTGCCACAGCGCCCCCCGGGACATCCCCCTGGGGGTCCTTTACAACGCCATGCCTCGCGTGAGATACTAGAAATTCCGCTATTTCGAGAGTGTCGGCCAGTTCGAGGCGCTCGGGAATGCGGAGATCGACCCCCGATCGCCATCGCAAGGAATCTCATCATGAACGCCAATTGGCGCAAACGAGCCGCATGTACTGGGATTGACTCAGACATCTTTTATCCGGCCAGCGAAGACGATGCTGACGCTGAAGAGGCGAAGGCTATCTGCGCTGTCTGCCCAGTTCAAGCGGCATGCCTTGAGCACGCCCTCGCCTCCCGTGAGCGGGAAGGCATCTGGGGAGGGACGACGGAGCGAGAGCGCCGTCGGATCCACCGCCAGCGCCGCAAGACCGCTTGATCGGCTCTCCACGGCCACGTGGCGCTCCCGGCTAGGTTCTCCGCCATGGACGCTGCCCTCTCTGATGACCCTCTCGCACGGCTTGGCGGTGTGACGGGGGTCCTCGATGCACTCATCGAGGGCCAGGATCTCTCCGTCGACGATGCGGAGCTGGTCATGGACCACGTCTTCGACGGTGTGGTTGATCCCATCGTGGTCGGCGGCCTGCTGGTTGCGTGGCGGGCAAAGGGTGAGACCGCCGACGAGCTCACCGGGATGGTCCGCTCGATGGTGGCCCACGCCACGCCCGTTGAGCTCTCACAGCCAGCCATGGATATCGTGGGAACCGGTGGAGACGGCACCCACTCGGTCAACGTCTCGACGATGGCAGCTCTGGTCGTAGCCGGTGCGGGCGTCGCCGTCTGCAAGCACGGCAACAGGGCGGCGTCGTCATTGGTGGGAACCGCAGATGTTCTCGAGGCACTCGGCGTCGGGATCGAGGCAGGACCCGAGGTCGTCGCCCGATCGGTGGAGACGGCGGGGATCGGCTTCTGCTTCGCCCCGTCCTTCCACCCTGCGATGCGCTTCGTCGGTCCCGTCCGTCGGACGCTGGGCGTGCGCACGGCGTTCAACCTCCTCGGGCCGCTGTCGAACCCCTCCAGGCCACGGCACCTCCTCATTGGGACCGCCGACGCATCGGCGGCCGAGAAGATGGCCATGGTGCTGGGGGCCAATGGCGTGGATCGCGCATGGGTCGTCCACTCGTCCGATGGGTACGACGAGCTCTCCATCTCTGCTCCCTCGGACGTCGTCGAGGTCGTCGGCGACAGCTCCGGGGCATACGAGCTGTCGTCCTGGACGCTTGATCCGGCGTCGCTCGGGTTCGAACCCGTCGATCCTGCTGAGGTTCGGGGTGGTGACGTGGCGTTCAACGCGGCAGTGGTCCGCTCCGTCCTCGCCGGAGGACACGGTGCGGTTCGGGACCTCGTCTCCCTCAACGCAGCGGCTGCACTGGTCATCGTCGGCCGGGCCAGCAGCCTCGAGGAGGGGCTCGAGCTCAGCGCCGCCTCGATCGACACCGGGAGCGCCTCGGCGGCCCTTGAAGGGCTGATCGCCGCCACCTCATGAGTGGGCGGACTCCGCCGAGGTGAGGTGCGCTCCCTGTGAGGGTCGGACGGTCCATGCACGTCCCCACGCGCGTAGGTCCAGGGAGCCGGGTTCGGTGAGGGCGACGACGCAACCGCCGAACCCTCCACCGGTCATCCGGGCGCCATAGACGCCGTCGGATCCCTGAAGCTCTCTGACGAGGTCGTCGATCGCCGGCGTGGACACCTCGTAGTCGTCCGAGAGCGATCGGTGGCTCTCGTTCATCAGCGCACCGGCTGCGTGGAGAGCGCCACGGCCGAGCGCCTCGACGAAGGCGTCGACCCTTTCTGACTCCGTGATGACGTGTCGGGCTCGCCGTCGGATTTTCGGGTCGGCGATCTCAGCGCTCTCGGCGAGCGTGGCACTGCCCAACGGTCCGATCGAGGCGGTGGCCCGGGCGCATTCGGCCCGCCGGTCCGCGTAGCCGGAGGTGGCGAGCATCCGGGGGGCTCCCGAGTGGATCACGACGATCGAGATGCCTTCGGGGATCGCCCGCAGCGCCCATGTGATCGATGAGAAGTCCAGGGCGACCCCATAGCCCTGGCGAGCGACCAGGATCGTCAACGGATCGAGGAGCCCCACGGCTTGGCCACCTCTCGCTTCGGCTGCCTGACATCGAAGTGCGAGGTCGAGCTCTGGTTCGCTGATGCCGAGAGCCATCGCACAGGCCACCAAGAGCGAGCCGCTCGACGACAGCCCCGCCCCCAGGGGGAGCGAGCCGGAGACCGACAGGGTGCCGCCATGTCGATCTCCGGGTGCCAGGCCGGCGGTGAGACCTCCGACGAGGGCGGACAGGCTGCCCGGGCGGTGATCAGCGGTGGGGCGGTCGAGCCCCAGCGAGACCTCCTCATCGGTGACCGTCGAATCGACGCGCAGCACCGAGGTGCCGTCGGGGCTGAAGGTGGCGTGGGTCCCGAGATCGATCGCCATGGTGAAGGATCGACCCCCGGCGTAGTCGGTGTGGTCCCCGAGAAGGGTGACTCGGCCTGGTGCGTAGGCGGATCGACTGCTCACGAAGCGAGCATGGCACGTCTCGGACTTGACCGGTGGGCCGAGTCACGCCACTATCCGAGAGCGGAAGACGGTGAACGCCGTCGTCCGGAGGACGAGCAGGGGAGTCGATATGGCCGGACCACTCAGTGGCATCAAGATCGTTGAGCTGGCGGGGATGGGGCCGGCGCCGTTCGCCTGCATGATGCTCGCGGAGCTCGGGGCTGACGTGGTGAAGGTCGACCGGCCGGACGCCGACCTCATCGGACCGGCTCCGGAGCGCAACCCGCTCAACCGT
>JADGOD010000107.1 GCA_017883125.1 Acidimicrobiales bacterium | reverse complement strand
TGAGTCAGCGGCTCGGTACTGCTCGAGGAGCTCGAGCTCGTGGCCCTTGGCCGGGAAGAGCATCCGGACGATGATGGCTCCCACTGCGATGAGCACGATCCCTGCGGCGTACGCCCAGTTGGCTCCCTGGAGGAACGAGGACTTGGCCCCGGCCGTGATCGCGGCGGCGTTCTGGGGTGAGGCCTGCTCGGCATAGCTCGCAGCGCTCGAATAGGAGCGCTCGAGGATGCTGGTGACCTGGTTGGTCAGATGCTGACCTGACGCCGAGATCTGAGACGCTACGGCCGTGGCGTAGCCAGCGGTGAGGATCCCACCCAGGATCGACTGCATGATCGATCCACCGAGATCCCTCTGGAGGTCGGCAGTCCCCGAGGCCATCCCCGCTCGGCGCACCGGCACCGAGCCGGTCAGCGAGTGGGACGCGGGCGTTCCGGCCAACCCGACGCCGATGCCGATGAGGATGAAGGCGAGGGCGATCTCGGGGTAGCTGGACGTCTCGGTCCACATCCAGAGCATGACCACGAAGGAGCCGAGGCAGAAGCCATACCCTGTCAGGAGGGTCGTCCTCGATCCGAATCGACCGATCATCCTGGCGGAGATCGGAGCGGCGAGGATCAAGGTGATCGCAGCCGGGATGACCGCCGCCCCTGCCTTGAGCGTCGAGTAGCCGAGGACGTTCTGGAGGTACTGCTGTCCGATGTAGATCGAGCCCATGAGGGTGCCGAAGACGATGAGTCCCGCCAAGGCGGCGACCCAGAAGATCCGTCGCGACGCGATCTTCAGGTCGAAGAGTGGATCGGCCAGCGTTCTCTGACGAAGGAAGAAGGTGGCGAGCGTGCCGACGGCGATCGCTGCAGCGATGACGGCGATGGTCCGGTCACCGGGACTCGGAGCGAAGTTGATCGCCAAGACCAGGGCGATCACCCCGATCACCGAGAAGATGCCGCTGAGGTTGTCCACGGGCCTGGTCGTCTCATTGATGTGGCTGGGCACGAAGATGACGGCCAGAGCCAGTGCCCCCAGCGCAAGCGGCACCGAGATCAGGAAGACCGAACCCCACCATGCTCCGGTGAGCACCCAGCCGGCGAGGAGCGACGCGATGGCCACCATGGCGCCGCCAACGGCTGACCACAGAGCGATCGCCTTGGTCCTGGCCGGACCATCCCAGAGGGCGGTGATCAGAGCCAGGGTGGTCGGGAAGGCCATGCCGGCAGCGATGCCGCCGAGCAGCCGAGCGACGAACAGGATGGTGATCGATGGGGCCCACGCAGCGAGCAGCGACGTCGGAACGGTGAGGATCATCCCGAGGACCAGCATCATCTTGCGTCCGTAGCGGTCCCCGAGCGCCCCGAGGTAGAGGACGGTCCCGGCCAGACCCAGGGAGAAGGCGACGCTGACGAGGTTCAGCGACGTCTGGGAGGCCTCGAAGTGCAAGCCGATCTCAGGGAGCGCAACGTTGGCCACCGCCAGGTTGAGGTTCGCCACCGAGGCGACCGAGATCAGGCCGATCAGGATCCACGTCGCCCGTGGAGGGGAAGAGGACGAGATTGATGCGGAGGGGGCTTCGGTGCTCACGGCGCACGTCCTTTGACCGATCGTCTGGATGCTTGCGCCCATGTTCGCATGGAACCAGGCGCCGGATCGTGACCGTGAGGCCACCGCCGACGGCCCCTGATCGATCGTGGTGTCCGTCGCCGGCATGCGACGTAGGCTCGCTGAGAGAGGCGAGGAGGCAGCGCACGTGGAGTTGGATCAGGAGATCGCAAGAGCCCTTTCGTTGAGTGCGTCGCAGGACGTTCCTCGACTTCGGGACATACCGCTCGACGTGGCGCGCTCTGAGTACGACTCCTCGGCGTCGCTCCTCGATCCCGACCCTCCGGTGGTCGAGAGCATCGCCGATATCGAGGTTCCAGGCGCTGCCGGGATGCTCGGCGCGCGTCTGATCACCCCGACTGATGCGGACGCGTCGTCAGGGCTGGTGATCTGGTTCCATGGCGGGGGCTGGGCGCAGGGGGGTCTCACCAGCCACGAGCCGGCGCTGCGCCGGCTGGCGGCGGCCAGCGGTCAGCGCTTCTTGGCGGTGGACTACCGCCTCGCTCCGGAGCACCCGTTCCCCGCCGGGCTCGACGATGCCGAAGCAGTCCTCTCGTGGTGTCTGTCGGATGCCAGCGGGCTCGGCAGCTCTCCTGGGAGCGTCGCTGTCGGTGGCGATTCGGCGGGAGCGACCCTGGCGCTGGTCGCTGCCTTCGAGTGTGCTCGCGACGGGTTCCGACCCGCATTCCAAGTCCTGTGCTACCCGTCGCTCGGGCCGGACCTCAAGACGGACTCCCTCCATGACTTCGCAGAGGGCTATGGGTTGACCGGCGATGACATGTCGTATCTCTACGGGCTCTACCTTCCCAAGGGGCAGAGCCACGCCGACCCGCGTGTCTCGCCGCTGCTCACCCCTGATCTCCACGAGGCCCCGCCGGCCATCATCGCGGTGGCCGGCTTCGATCCCCTGCGAGACGAGGGGCTTGCCCTCGCCGGCCTTCTCGAAGGGTCAGGCGTGGAGGTCGACCTCTTCGATGAGTCCTCGCTGAACCACGGATTCATTCGCATGGGCGGGGTCGCCGCCGCTCGATCGGCGATCGAGCGACTCGGCTCTGCCGTCTCGGCCCGCTTCGCTGCCAGCCGCCCGGGATAGATGGGCCACGCATCGAAGCCGAGTCCTGAGCATCCCGACGGCGTCGTCTCCACCGCGCCCGGGGGAGCGACGTCAGAGTGAACATCCTCCTCGTCACCTTCGACCAGCTGCGAAGCGACGTGGTCGCCGATCCGGAGGTGGCGACCCCGGCACTTGACGCGCTGCGGGCCGAGGGCGTCTTCTTCGCCAATCACTACGCGCAAGCTGCGCCGTGCTCGCCCGGGCGCGCCGCGCTCTACACCGGTACGTATCAGATGAACAACCGGGTGGTGGCGAACGGCTCGCCTCTCGATGACCGGTTCGACAACGTGGCCCGGATGGCCAGGCGGGCGGGGTTCGACCCACATCTCTTCGGGTACACCGACACGGGTCTCGATCCTCGACAGGCGAGCGGGCCCGACGACCCGCGCCTCGATACCTATGAGGGGATCCTGCCCGGCTTCTCGCAGGGCTTGTGGCTCCCAGGCGACCAGTCGCCCTGGTTGAGGTGGTTGGCCGATCTCGGTCACGATCCGGGGGTCGACTTCCACGCCGCCTTGGCCACCGAGCCGGATCGGCCCGCGGAGCACTCGATCAGCGCGTTCCTCACTGACGGGCTCCTCGGATGGCTCCATAAGCAGTCCTCGCCCTGGTTCGCGCACCTGAGCTACCTCCGACCCCATCCTCCGTACGCAGCGGCCGGGGAGTTCGCCGAGCTCTACGATCCGGCAGCCGTGGGCTCGGGTCTCGATCCTGTCGCTACCCCTCACTGGCTGCACGACGCAGCCATGAGCTTCCCGGCATCCGCAGCACCCAAGTCAGAGAAGAAGCGCCGCCACCTGCGTGCGCAGTATCTCGGAATGGTGAGCGAGGTCGACTCCCAGTTCGGCCGCGTGATGGCGTCGCTGAAGGAGTCGGGGTCCTGGGAGGACACGATGGTCATCGTCACCGCCGATCACGGCGAGCAGCTCTGCGATCATGGTCTTGTCGAGAAGCTCGGATTCTTCGAAGAGAGCTATCGGATCCCGTGCATCATCCGTGACCCCCGTCTCTCCAGGTCGCACGGGACCGTGGTCGACTCCTTCACGGAGAACATCGACATCCTCCCGACCATTGCCTCGGCGCTCAGCGAGGAGGTCCCCACCCAGTGCGACGGGATGCCGCTCCAGCCGTTCCTCGAGGGGATCGAGCCGGCAGAGTGGCGGCGTGCCGCGCACTACGAATGGGACTGGCGCCATCTCCTCATCGGCACCACCGACTCGCAGTGGCCGATGGAGAGGACCTTGGAGCGGCAGAATCTCGCCGTGGTGCGAAACGAGACCATGGCCTATGTGCACTTCGGCGACGGATCGTGGCTCTGCTTCGATCTCGCCTCCGATCCGACCTGGCGGACGACGTCCACGGATCCGGCCCTCGTCCTCGCCGGAGCCCAGGAGATGCTCACGTGGCGCCAGGAGCACCTCGACCGCACCTTCACCGACATGCTCCTCACGCCCGAGCGCGCGGGTCGCTGGCCGTCGGGCGCCTGAGGGCTGGCGACCACCCAGAGGGTCGGCCGACCATCTCCCCGATGGTGCCGTTGGCCGCTCGGGTGCGTGATGGACGACCGCTCAGACGGCGCGCGGTGGCGCGTTGTGGAGGCGCAAGCCGTCGAGCAGAGCCCGGCCGAGATCTTCGGCCCCCTTGTCGAGGTCATCGACGAAGCCGATGCCGCTGAGCTCGAGCGCGACCCACCCGTGGATGCTCGCCCAGATCATCTGGGCGGTCTGTGCGGGGTTCCCCTTGACGATGACGTTGGCCTGCATCGCGCGGTCGACGGCCGCCGTGAGGCTCAAGAAGGCGTCTCCGGCCACGGCCTTGGCCTCGTCGCTCGGTTCGAAGCCGGGCATGGCCCGCAGGAACATCACTTGAAACGCAGCGGTGTGCTCCAGCGCCAGCGCCCGGTAGCGACGGCCCCCCTCGAGGAGGGCCTCGATCGGATCGTCGATCTTACCGAGTGAGTCGAGTGCTCCCTTGAGGCGCGTGAAGCCGGATCGGAAGAGTGCCTCGATCACACCGTTCTTCGACTCGAAGTGGTTGTAGACGCCCATCGGAGCCACTCCGGCAACTGCAGCGATGCGGCGGATCGACAGCGCACCGGGGCCGTCGGTGTCGAGGATGGTCTCTGCCGCCGCGAGGATGGCAGCTTCGACGTCACTGCTCGGCGTTCTCGTTCGACTCTGGTTCACATCGCCCCCCGGCAGTAGAACATCGTGCTATAATCATAGCACGATGTTCTCTCGGTTCGAGGTCTCCCCATGAACGTCCACGCCGCTCGTGACCGCCGGTGGCTGACGCTTCCGGTCCTGTGCCTCTCGGTGTTCCTCGTGGTGGTCGACAACACGATCGTCAACGTCGCCCTTCCCTCCCTCAGCCAGGATCTCGGAGCCTCGACGACGAGCCTCCAGTGGATCGTCGACGCCTACTCCCTCGCCTTCGCCGGCTTCCTCCTCGCTGGTGGGGGGATCGGTGACCGCCTCGGCCGCAAAGGGGTGATGCAAGCCGGCTTGGTGGCCTTCGGCCTGTTCTCGCTCCTCGCCTCGGTTTCGCACACGACAGGTGCCCTGATCGCTTCGAGAGCCCTCATGGGTCTCTCGGCGGCGTTCATCTTCCCCGCCTCGCTGGCGATCCTCACCTCGATCTTCACCGAGCCCTCCGAGCGCCAGAAGGCGCTTGGGGTCTGGGGAGCGACCTCGGGGCTCGCCGTGGCATTCGGCCCGATCACCGGGGGAGCGCTCCTCCAGCACTTCTGGTACGGCTCGGTGTTCCTCATCAACGTGCCACTGGTGATCCTCACCTTGATCGGCGGCCAGATCCTGATCCCGAAGCTGGCCGTCGACACGCAGGGAAGGTTCGACACCCGTGGAGTCGTGTTGTCCACGATCGGTATGACCTCGCTGGTCCTCGCAATCATCGAGGGCCCGCAGTGGGGCTGGACGGCGCCAGAGACTCTGGCCTGCTTCCTCGCGGCGGGGCTGGCCCTGACGGCGTTCGTCTTCCTCGCGCTGCGAACCAAGGACCCTCTCTTGGACGTCAGGGTCTTCTTGATCCCTCGCTTCAGCGCCGGGGCGTCGTCGATCGCCGTGGCGTTCTTCATCCTCTTCGGGTT
>JADGOD010000106.1 GCA_017883125.1 Acidimicrobiales bacterium | reverse complement strand
GAGCGACTGGTCGTCGTCCGCACGTTCTCGAAGACCTGGGGGCTCGCCGGGGTGCGTCTCGGATACGCCATCGCCGATCCGAGGATCGTCGAGTCCTGCTTTGAGGTATCCCTGCCGTACCACCTCTCGTCGCTCACGCAGGCGGCCGGCGAGACCGTTCTCGGGTTCAGCGACGTGATGGCTCGGAACATCGAGACGGTCGTTGCCGAGCGCGAGCGGGTGCAGTCCGTCCTCAAGGGCATGGAGCTCGACGTCTGGGACTCCCAGGCGAACTTCATCCTGTTCCGACCCCGTTCGATCGATGCGGTGTCCCTCTGGAGGGCGTTGGTCGATCGATCTGTCCTCATCCGGGACTGCTCGAGCTGGAGATCGCTCGACGGGTGTCTGCGTGTCACCATTGGAACGGCGGAGGAGAACGACCGGTTCCTCAAAGCCCTCAAGGAGATCGCATGAACGAAGCTGCCCCACGGATCGCCAGCAAGCGTCGCCAGACCAAGGAGACCACGGTCACGGTGGCTCTGGATCTCGACGGGTCCGGTCACACGGAGGTCTCAACGGGCATCCCCTTCTTCGATCACATGGTCGAGCAGCTCGGCCGTCACGGCGGGATGGATCTGAACGTCTCGGCGACCGGTGATCTTGTCGTCGACACCCACCACACGGTCGAGGACGTCGGCATCGTCCTCGGCGAGGCGTTCGCCGTCGCGCTGGGGGACAAGCGTGGGATCGCCCGCTATGCGTCACGAGTCGTGCCGCTGGACGAGGCAGCCGTCGAGGTGGCCTTGGATCTCTCGGGACGACCGTTCCTCCTCTACGAGGTCTCCTTCGCCCCTGACACCCCCGGGCTCGGTGAGCCACCCTTCGATCCTCAGCTGGTCGAGGAGTTCTGTCGGGCATTCATCACTGCTGCGGGGATCACGCTCCACGTCAGGATTCGAAGCGGCCGCAACACGCACCACATCGTCGAGGCGACGTTCAAGTGCCTGGCCCGATGCCTCCGCGACGCCGTCAAGATCGAGGATGGGTCTCTCCCCTCGACGAAGGGAACCCTGTGAGGACCCCCACGTCGTGATCGCCGTCGTCGATTACGGCATCGGGAACCTCCGATCCGCCGTCAAGGCCATGACCACCGTCGGCGCACCGGCGGCGCTCGTTCAAGATCCCCTCGAGCTGCAAGGTGCGACGGGGGTCGTCCTCCCCGGGGTTGGTGCATTCGGTCGGTGCGCGGAAGCGCTCGACGCCGGAGGCTGGCGTGATGCCTTGATCGAGGTGATCGAGGCGGGGACGCCGTTCCTCGGCATCTGCGTGGGGTTCCAGCTCCTCTACGAGGGCTCGGAGGAGTCCCCGGGGGCCAAGGGGCTCGGGGTCTTCGCCGGGACGTCTCGCAAGCTCGGGCCCGGGGTGAAGCTGCCCCAGATCCAGTGGAACCAGCTCCACCTCATCCGACCTGGCTCGCTGCTGCCCGCCGAGACCGATGGCGAGTGGATGTACTTCGTGCACTCCTACGCCCCTCCCGTGGGCGAGGAGACCGTCGCGACGTGCGAGTACGGCGGCGATGTGGCCGCCAGCGTCGAGCGCGAGGCGCTCTTCGGATGCCAGTTCCACCCAGAGAAGTCCGGTCCGTCGGGGCTCCGCCTGCTCGGGCGGTTCGCCAAGATCGCTGAGGAGCGGTGATGGAGCTCCTCGCAGCGATCGACCTGAGGGGTGGCGGAGCCGTCCGGCTTCTCAAGGGCGACTACGAGAAGGAGACCTCGTACGGGGATCCCCTCGAGCTCGCAGAGACGTTCTGGGCCGGGGGAGCTGACTGGCTCCATCTCGTCGATCTCGATGCCGCTCGAGACGGTGGAAGGGCCAACCGATCGATCATCAAGACGCTGGCCGAGCGCAGCCCGGTTCCCATCGAGGCGGGCGGAGGGATCCGGAGCGACGACGACGTCACCGAGCTCCTCGAGGCTGGGGTCCAGCGAGTCATCCTGGGCACGGCGGCGCTCGAGGACCCTGGGCTCCTCGCTCGGGTCACCGCCCGGCATCCCGGCCATGTGGCGGTCGGCCTCGACTACCACCGCAGAGACGGTGATCGGCTGGAGGTGGCCGTCCGAGGTTGGCTCCAGGGCGCTGGTGTGACGCTGTCGGAGGCGATCTCCCGGGTCCTCGAGAACGATGTGGCGGCACTGATCGTCACCGCGATCGATCGGGACGGGACACTCGTGGGCCCCGACGTCGAGGGACTGCTGGGCGTCCTCGCCGAGTCGCCCGTGCCAGCCATCGCCTCTGGCGGCGTGGGGGGTGCCGACGATCTGCGGGCGCTGGCCAGGGTCAGGGAGACCTCAAGCGGCCGCATGGTGGCCGGCTGCATCGTGGGAAAGGCCCTGGTCGAAGGCCGTCTGACCGTGGCAGAGGCGGTGGCGGCGTGCGGGTGACGCGAGTGATCCCCTGTCTCGACGTCGATGCGGGCCGAGTGGTCAAGGGGGTCCGCTTCATCGATCTCATCGACGCTGGCGACCCCGTGGAGCTGGCCGTCCGCTACGCCGAGGAGGGAGCCGACGAGATCGCCTTCCTCGACATCACGGCGTCCTCCGACGATCGAGCGACCATGCTCGAGGTGGTCGCTCGGACCGCTGATGAGATGTTCATCCCGCTCACCGTCGGGGGCGGGGTCAGAGAGGTCGAGGACGCTCGGCGGCTCCTGCGCGCCGGGGCGGAGAAGGTCGGGATCAACAGCGCGGCGGTCGCCCGGCCCAAGCTGGTCCGGGAGATCGCCGACGAGTTCGGCTCGCAGTGCGTGGTGGTGGCCATCGACGCCCGTTGGAGTCATGACCACTACGAGGTGGTCACCCACGGGGGCCGACAGGCAACCGGGCTCGAGGCCAAGAGCTGGGCGGTCGAGGTCGCCGAGCTCGGTGCCGGCGAGATCCTGCTGACGTCGATGGACAGGGACGGCACCCGAGACGGCTTCGATCTGGGGCTGACCCGACTGATCACCGACAGCGTCGGCATCCCGGTCATCGCCTCGGGTGGTGTCGGCACGCTCGAGCACCTGGTCGAGGGTGTCACGGTGGGAGGGGCGGACGCGGTCCTCGCCGCCTCGATCTTCCATCTGCGAGAGCACACCGTCGCCGAGGCCAAGGCGTACATGGCGGCTCATGGGGTGATCGTCCGCCCTGCCTGATCGTTGATCGAGGCTCCAGGGCTGTGCGGTACGGTCAATGGGTGACTAATCCAGCAAGAAAAGGGGGAATCGATGGTCAGCCGATCACGGTCCTCTTCGACCGAGTTCTGGTCCGGCCAAGCGCGTCGGAGGGCGAGCGGCGCTCTCGCGCCGGGATCCTGATCCCCGCGACGGCCCAGGTCTCACGGCGGCTGGCGTGGGCGGAGACCGTAGCGATCGGTCCGCACGTTCGGGCGATCAAGGTCGGCGACCAGGTGCTGTACAACCCTGAAGACCGATTCGAGGTGGAAGTCAGCGGTGAGGAGTACGTGATCCTGCGGGAGCGAGACGTCCACGCGGTCGCTTCGGACCGCATGGACGGAGGAACGGGGCTGTACCTGTGAGCGATGAGATGGCTGCACGCTCCGAGATCGTCGACCAGGTGAAGTTCGGCGACGACGGCCTGGTGGTCGTCGTGGTCCAAGATGCCCACCAGGGGGACGTTCTCATGGTGGCCTACATGAACGAAGAGGCGCTCAAGCGCACGCTCGAGACCGGCCGGACGTGGTTCTGGTCACGAAGCCGTCAGGAGTACTGGCAGAAGGGCGAGACCTCAGGGGACCGCCAGTACGTCAGGGAGGTCCGGATCGACTGCGACGGTGACGCCCTCTTGGTGCTCATCGATCAGCACGGCAAGGGCGCCTGCCACACCGGTGAGCGGTCGTGCTTCTATCGGACCGCAGCCACCGGGCCAGGTGACGGCGTCGACCGATGAGTTCTTCTGGTCGTTCCTTGGACGGCACCTTCCCCACACTCGAGGAGTTCACGGCGCTCGCCGCGGAGTACCGGCTGATTCCGGTGGCCCGAGAGCTGGTGGCCGACACGCTGACCCCGGTGGGTGTCTTCCTTGCTGCGGTCGGAGAGGCCGAGGGCTTCCTGCTCGAGTCGGTCGAGGGAGGGGAGCGATGGGGTCGCTACTCCTTCGTGGGCCGATCCCCGCTGGGGACCATCACCTCGGAGCAGGGGAGGGTGACCCTCGGCGGCTCACTGAGCGATCTCCCTCTCGATGAGGGCGTCTTGGTGACCCTCGAGGCGCTCGTCGAGCGAACCTCGACCCCTGCCCTGGACGGGCTTCCGCCCCTGCACAGCGGCGTCGTGGGCTACCTGGGATACGACGTGGTCCGAGAGATCGAGCGACTCGAGAACCCACCCCACGACGATCTCGGGCTGCCTGACGCGTGCCTCTCGGTGATCGGGGAGCTGGTGGCCTTCGACCACTGGCGCCAACGGATCACGCTGATCGTCAATGTCCTGGTCCCCGAGGGGACCGCTGATGCGGATCTCGCTGCTCTCTACGGTGACGCCTGCGCCCAGCTCGACCAGCTGGGTGACGACACGTGCCGGCCGATCCACCAGAAGCCCCGTGTGGCCCCAGACAGTGGGAGCCGGAGGAACTTCGCCCCGGCGAGCTCGACGATGACCCCCGAGGAGTTCCATCGGGCGGTCGAGGTCGCCAAGGAGCACGTCCGAGAGGGGGACATCTTCCAGGTCGTCCTCTCCCAGCGCTTCGACATCGAGGAGCAGGTCGACCCCTTCGGTGTCTACCGGGCGCTCCGCCTCTTGAACCCCAGCCCGTACCTCTACTTCCTGCGCACCAACGGCGTGCAGGTGGCCGGATCCTCCCCGGAGCCGATGGTGAGGCTCCGCGACGGGGTCGTCACCTCGCGACCGATCGCCGGGTCGCGCCCTCGGGGGGCCACGGAGCTCGACGACGATCGGCTGGCCGGCGAGCTCTCCGAGGACCCCAAGGAGGTCGCCGAGCACATCATGCTGGTCGACCTGGCGCGCAACGACGTCGGCCGCGTGGTCTCCTTCGGCACCGAGCGGGTCGAAGAGCTCATGACGGTGGAGCGGTACAGCCACGTGATGCACCTGACCTCTCAGGTGGCGGGCGAGCTGCGCCCGGGCCTCGGGGCGATCGACGTCCTGCGGGCGACCCTTCCGGCCGGCACGCTCTCGGGAGCGCCCAAGGTCCGAGCCATGCAGATCATCGACGATCTGGAGCCGACGAGGCGCGGCGTCTACGGCGGCGTCGTCGGCTATCTCGACTTCACCGGGAACCTCGACACGGCGATCGCGATCCGGACCCTGGTCGTCACGGCCGATGGCCGGGCCAGTGTCCAAGCGGGTGCAGGGATCGTGGCCGACTCCGATCCCCGCAGTGAGGAGATGGAGTGCCGCAGCAAGGCTGCCGCCGTGCTGGCTGCCGTTGCGGCATCCCGAGCCACTGGGTCGACGTGAGCAGGCTCGGCGATGCGATCGAGTCGCTCCCCGACGTCTCTGCGTTGAGCCGACGGCTCATCGAGGGGCGCGACGAGCTCTGCGCCCCCATCGACTCGGTCCTGATCGAGGGAGACGATGCGACTGCGTTCCTCCAGGGCCAGCTCACCCAGGACCTGAGCGTGCTCGGGCCCGGACAGAGCGCCTGGTCGCTCCTCCTCGAGCCCGACGGCAAGCTCGGCTTCCTGCTGAGGGTCTTGGCTCTGGGAGACGGTGGCTTCCTGCTGCTCGGTGGGTCTGGCCAGAGCGAGGCGATCACCGAGCGCCTCAACCGTTTCCGGCTTCGGGTGAAGGTGGCGATCGCCACCGCTCCGCGTTGGCTCCTCGCCGGGAGCCCCGAGACCGATATCCCCTCCGGGGCGATCGCGGTCGTCCCGTCGCTACCGGGCCCCGTCAGCGAGTGGATCCTTGACCAGGACCCACATCGAGAGAGCGACTCGGCTCCTGGGTCGCTCTCGGCGATCGCCTTGGTCGAGGGCGTCGTCACGAGTCCCGATGCCGATGAGGGCATGAACCCCTTTGAGCTCGGCAGAGCGGTGATCGAGCGATCGGTCTCCTTCACGAAGGGCTGCTACACGGGCCAGGAGCTCGTTGCCCGGATCGACGCCCGAGGTGTCGCCGCGCCGTTCAGGCTCTGCGCCTTCAGCGGGAGTGCCTCGATCGAGAGGTATGGTCCGATCCTGGTCGACGGCGAGGAGATCGGCTCCCTGTACCGGGTCGTCAGAGACGTCGGTGGTGACGTGGTGATCGGTCTCGCTCGGGTCGCCCGGCGGGTGGATCTCACCGAGCCGATCGGCTGCATGGTCGATGGCGAGTCGGGGAAGATCCACGAGCTCGCCTAAGTCGGGAATCAGCGATGGGCGCCACTACGCTGGAGCGGTGGCTACGTACCTCGACACGATCCTCACGACACATCGGCGTGCCGCAGAGTCCGACGTGCGTGATCTCGCTGCCCTCAGGACCCTGGCGGCGGGTGTCGGAGCGCCGCGAGACTTCGCAGCGGCGCTCTCTGGCCCCGTGATTTCCGTCATCGCCGAGATCAAAAGACGAAGCCCGTCGAAAGGTGACCTCGACGTGTCGCTCGATGCTGCGTCGCTCGGGGGCCTCTACGAGGCATCTGGCGCGTCCGCCCTGAGCGTCCTGACCGATTCGGAGTTCTTCGGCGGGTCGTGGGCCGACCTGGAGGCGGCGAGGGACGCGGTGAAGATCCCGGTCCTCAGGAAGGACTTCACCGTCTCAGTGCGAGACATCTACGACGCTCGCATCCACGGCGCTGACGCCGTTCTGCTGATCGTCGCTGCCTTGAGTGACCTCGAGCTCTCTCGTTTCCACGACGTGGCGCGCGATCTCGGGCTCTCCGTACTGGTCGAGGTCCATGACGACGAGGAGCTCGACCGGGCTCTCGGTGTCGGTGCTTCGATCGTCGGAGTCAACCAACGGGACCTTCGAACCTTTGCCGTGGACCAAGAGCGCGCGGCGCGACTGATCGAGGGGTTCCCACCCGACGTCCTCGCCGTGGCCGAGTCAGGGGTGCGCGACGGGG